>WJIM01000440.1 GCA_014730285.1 Candidatus Zixiibacteriota bacterium | reverse complement strand
CCTGATGTCAATCGTCTCCTGACAATCATAAAAGGCGCAGTCGAAAAATATAATCTCAGAATTGAAAACCGCAGGCTGAAAGAGGAGCAGCTCAAGCGTTACCGGATTGTCGGGGAAAGCGCGGTTATTAGAGAGCTGAGAGAGGTGATTGCCATAGTAGCGCAGTCCGACAGCAGTGTCCTGGTCTGGGGCGAGACCGGTACCGGCAAGGAGCTTGTGGCCTCGCAGATACACTACCATTCAGCAAGATCTTCCGGGCCGCTGGTCAAACTAAATTGCGCTGCAATCCCGCATGAGCTGGCCGAGTCGGAGTTTTTCGGCCATACCAGAGGCGCATTTACCGGCGCAGCCTCGGATAAAGAGGGCAAATTCAGCCTGGCTGATAAAGGCACGCTCGTTCTGGATGAGATCGCGGAGATGCCGATTAATCTGCAGAGCAAGCTCTTAAGAGTGCTGGAATCCTCGGAAATCGAAAAGGTGGGCGGGTCGAAGACCGAGAAGGTTAATGTGCGCCTGATATCAATCAGCGTCCGTGACCTGGAAGAACAGATAAAGGCGGAAGAATTTCGTCAGGATTTATTCTACCGCATAAATACTATCCCGGTTCATGTCCCGCCCCTGCGTGAGAGAAAAGAGGATATTCCGCTTTTATTCGATCATTTCTTTAATGCTCTTAAGTCCAAAAACTTCCAGCCGCAAAAATCTTATGATCAGGGCATTGTTAATATTCTGATGGCCTATGACTGGCCGGGCAATGTGCGCGAACTCAGAAATTATACAGAAAGGCTGTTTTTTCTCTGCCGGGATGATTATATCGAGGTGGATTTTGCCTCACAGATGCTCTCCGATCCGGGCCTTTCTTTCGAAACAAGAGACAGACCCGCCGGTGATAAGAATTTATTGACCGGTTCTGTCGAGCAGTTCGAACGAAGTTTCCTGCGGATAAACCTGTCTCAGGTCGAGGGCAATGTTTCGGAGCTGGCACGAAGGCTGGGTATGGATCGGGGTAACCTTTACAAAAAACTGAAGAAATACAATTTGCTGTAAAAGATACAACCGATTATCTATATGGATGTAAAATATACATCAAGGCCGATCGCGGATAAGCCTATTGATGGCAGTTCACTGCGATATTTACGCTTGATTTTGGTTGGTACGAAGTTTGCTCAATATATTGAGTAAACAAGGAGGATTGAGTGCTTGATAACAAATTTATAATTCTGATACTGATAGCATCCATAATATTTCTCGGGATACTGGCTCCTGCAGCATCAGCCGAGACCGATTACCAGAATAAACTGATTATCGATTATGACAAAAACGACCTGTTTATATCGATAGAGTATAACGGCAGCAAGATGTCGATGCAAAGCGACTGCCGTGAACTTAGGGAAACCCCCGACGGTGTAGAACTGGGAAACGGTCTTCTCTTTAGCCGGGGACAGATTGTCTGGGGAGATGTTAATGTTCCCTATAAGCTTTTAAAGCAGGATAAATTCAACAAAATCTCCGGCAGCCGAATTTATATGGAATTCAAGATTAAGGACGCGCCTTCAAAAAGCAGAATTCCGCGGGATATCGTAAATTCCTTTGACGATTTGATAATAGACTCCGACAGATTCGTGCGCGGGGATGTGTTCAACTTCGGAAGCGATGTCGATCTCTACGGCGAGGTCTCCGACAACCTGATCTGCTTTTTCGGGGATATTGTCATGCATACCAATTCTCTCGTAAGAGGAGATGTTATCGCTGTCTGCGGACGGGTTTATCGGCACGAGGATTCCCAGGTATACGGCGAGATATTTTCCCAGGAAGGCTGGGAGGAGGGCGGCCGCAAACTCGGCCTGGAGGCACATTACGGCCGTGAAGTTTCGCTAAGGCCGGCGCTGGATTACAATCGTGTAGACGGCCTCTATCTGGAAACATTTCTGGAATACGAGGACGCCACCGGGGTATTTCCATCATTTGAGGTCGGCGTCGGCTATGCCTTCGAGGCGGAACGTCTGCGCTACCGTCTGGAAGCATCGCAGAGGATTTTCGATTACTATGCCATAGAGCCGCATGGAAGAATTTACCGTGAAACCGCAACCGAAGACGACTGGATTGTACCGGAATTTGAAAACGCCATCTTTGCATTGGTGGTTAATGAGGATTTTCGCGATTATTATGAGAAAGAGGGCGGTGAAATCGGGCTGAAAATTTATCTGGGCCCTTATAACAGCCTCGATTTTTCTTACAGCTATGATGATATCAAGTGGATGGACGCTCATCCAAAGCTCTGGAGTCTTTTCGGAAGTAAAGAATTCAGAGGAAACTGGAGCAGTCTTCCCGGGGATTATCTGCAGGAGAATATGTCGGATTTCGACAGCAAGCTGTCACTTTTTAAATTTACATACAAATTCGACATGCTGGATAACATCTACAGGCCGCGCGCAGGATGGTACGCCGGCTTGCAGTTCGAGAAGGGCGGCGGCGACCTGAAAGGCGACCTGACCTATTCCCGCTGGATTTTAAGCGGTATACGCTATCAGCCCATCAACCGCTACTTATCCCTGAAAATGAGAGTTATGTACGGCGGATCCTCGGACAGGGTGCCGCTTTTCAAGAAGTTTTATCTGGGTGGGATCAGGACCTTGCGCGGATATGATATAAAAGAGTTTTACGGAGATCAGATGTTTCTGGCAAATATCGAATACCAGATAGATTACAAGGCATTCCTGCATACCGCGCTGTTTTTCGATATCGGTAAAACAATCGGCCAGGACGATGATATTTTCAGCGATGGAGAATTCAAATCGGATATCGGTGTGGCTCTCGGTTTTTCGCGCAGTTTCCGAGTGGAATTTGCCAAGGCGCTGGATGATTCCGACTCCGATATACATACCTGGGTCGTATTTTCGAGATCGTTTTAAGTGATGCATGTATCTAATGACCGGCATACCAAAAACACTTTTATGCGCAGTTATGATCTGCATTTCTCTAAGCACAGCGGGTAAGCTTTATGCCGATAATGCACCGTTCGAATACGACATCTTTATCTATGACAACAGACTGACTGCAGACATTAACTGCGACCGGCTGTTCTCTGAGGAGATGGTCGAAAGCATCAAAGAGGGGCTTCCACTTCATATCGATTTAATGGTGACATTGAAAAAATCTCACTCACTATGGTTCGATCCCGCCCTCGAAAAACATAATTGCAGCGCTACAATAGAATACAAACCGTTCGGCGCCAGATTTCATCTAATCATCCGCAGTTTCGAGGACAGTGTCATAAATAAATCATACAAGAATATTGATGATCTTCAAGCCATACTAAACGAGTCATTGCTTCTTGTATGCGGTGACCGGAAGAACTACAATTCCGAAGATAATCTTTATTTCGATTTCAATCTGGAACTGAGGCGTCTGACCGCGCAGGAGATCGAAAATGCCAGTGACTGGTACAGCGGTGAAATCGAATCAGACAGCGGCCAAAAAAGTTCAAATTTTCAACAGAAGATATTCGAGCAATTAGTCGATATTACCGGCATGGGGCCGGTCAGGCACCAGTTCTCAGGCTTCATTTTCAAACTCATTGAGTTGAAAGAAGTTAGGCCTTAGATAAAACCCCTATTGTGTAGGTGTTTTTTCATAAGACTTTAATATCATTAAGGTTAACGTTTCCACACGCTTTTCCGATAACTAAACTGATAAGATAAAACTATGTGGCAGGTATATATATGTCTCTAAAAGAACACCGTAGTCCTAAGCTGGAAGATACCGACAAGATCTATACTCCCGCTTCAAAACAGAAAAAGGATGATGAAGACACCGAGCCTATGATGGAGCTTGATCTTCTTTCTGAGATGGAATCCAATCTGTCTTCGATAGAAAACAATTATCCGACTCTGGCGGAAAAATCCAGTCTGTCCGAAACTCGAACAGCCGACTTAAAGGCGATACTCGATATTTCGCAGGCGATCAATTCCTCGCTGGTTTTAGATGATATACTGCATAAGGTGCTGGAACATGCGGTTGAGCTTCTGCAGGCCGAACGCGGATTTCTTATGCTTCTGGATGAGTCTGGGGAGTTGCAGTTCAAAACTCTGCACAATATCGCCCGCGACCGCCTGATGGAAGACGACTTCAAAATCTCGAACTCCATTGCCAACAAGGTCGCACAGAACGGGGTTTCGGTTTATACTTCTGACGCTCAGGCGGATGAGAAATACTCCAAGCAGAAATCGATAGCGGAGCTTAATCTTCGTTCGATTATGTGTGTGCCGCTCAAGATCAAAGAGAAAATAATAGGGATTGTCTATCTGGACAACAGCACCGAGGCCAAGGTATTTCTGCAGAGTGATCTGTATCTGTTCGAACTTTTTGCTGAACAGGCCGCGATTGCTATTGAAAATGCCAAGCTTTACGAAAACCTTCTGGCGCTGAAAAGATATAACGAGAATATCGTAAATCAGAGTCCGGTGGGCATCATAGTGGTCAACCAGAATTATGATGTTACCAGCCTGAACGTTGCCGCCTATGAAATCCTGACCCCGCCCTCGAAAAGAACGCAGTCGAATCGCAGCAAAATCAGCGGTTCGCGCTTTTTCGATCTGCTCAATGAGGATCAGGTGAACTACTGGCGGCGGAATCTGGATGAGGTCTATTCCAGCCGTGATGTTTTCGAGGATACCCGTTATTATTACAAGGTAGACGACGAGGAAAAGGTCCTGAATGTCAAAATCACACCGCTCGAAAACGAGCCCGAGAAGCCCAAGAGCCTGATTATAGTTATCGAGGATATAACCGAAAAGGTGATTCTCGAGAATTACGTCATGCTTTCCGAGAAACTCGTGGCCAAGGGCGAGATGGCAGCGTCTATCGGACATGAGCTCAATAACTACCTCGCTATTATTTCCAACAGCGCCGAGCTGATGGTGCGCAATGTGAATATGAAGAAATACGATAAGCTGGAACGCAACAGCAGCGCCATAATCGATAATATCTCCAAGATCAAACGCTTCACAGACGGCCTGATGGATTTCTCGAAGCTCGAGAAGGAGATAGTGGCCTACGATATAAGGAAACTTGTCGAGGACCTGCTTTTCTCGATCAAGCCCCAGCGGAAATTCGCCTCGGTCAAGTTCGTGGTGGATATCGCCCATGACCTCCCGTTGGTGGAGATGGATGTGGGGCAAATTCAGCAGGTACTTTTAAACATAATTTATAACGCCAACGACGCTATCAGCAGTTTGCAGAATAAAAAAGGGGTAATCCGCATAGACGCCTGTCGCAGCAGCAAAGATAATGAGAGGGTGGTAATCAGAATTACCGATAACGGCCCCGGTATCGAACCTCGCGATATCCAGAAAATATTCGAACCGGGATTCACGACCAAAGAAGACGGGCATGGCCTGGGATTGGCAAATTGTAAGCGTATAATCGAAAATCATTTCGGCGACATAAAAATCGAAAGCGTCCCGGATGAAAAAACGACATTTACGATTACAATTCCAGTCAGTCAGCCGAAGTAACAAAGGATTTGATGAAAGACTTATACCTTGCCGAACGGTATGAGCTGGTGCATAAAATCGGCTCAGGGGGCGGGGGCGAGGTTTATGCTGTTTACGATAAGTATCTACAAAGGAAACTTGCCTTAAAGATATTTTCTCCGGATGAATCAGCATCCTCTGACGACAACGCCTTCTTCGATGAATTCTTCCTGGTTCTCAAGCTTGCCAGCGGTAATCTGGTAAGGGTCTATGACTACGGCTATAACGAGAACAATTTCCCGTTCTACACCATGGAGCTTCTTGACGAGGGAAGTATAGATGATGATATATCGCCCGAGGATACTGATTCGGTTTTACCTGTCTGCTATAAGATCGCATCATCCCTCTCATTTTTGCATTTTTTCAACCTGATTCATAATGATCTCAAGCCGGAAAACGTAAAGTTAGTCAAATCACAAGGGAAAACAGGAGTCAAGCTTCTGGATCTGGGGCTGACAATCGATTTTAATCCGGATAATCCGGATAAAAGGCTGGCCGGAACTGTGGAGTATATGGCTCCCGAGCTGTTCGATTCCAAACAGCCGGACAAAAAATCTGACCTCTACAGCCTGGGCGTAATCTTCTATAAACTGATAACCGGAGAGGTACCGTACACCGGCGACGATCCGCTAATGATTATCTCGAACAAGCTGGAAAGGCCGTTTGCGCCAATCGAAAATGATTCAGGTTATCCGGAAGAGTTTATAGAATTGACACACAGGATGCTTTCGAAAGATGCCGATAGCCGTCCGGACTCGGTCTTCAAAACAGCTCAGGCGATCGGACAATTAATTGGCGAGGATTCATTCAATATTACTCCTTCGGAAATGGTAGAAAGCCTTATCGGAATCAAACTGGCCAAAAAGTTCGGGAAAAACAGATATGAAAATAATGAAGCGCGAATTTTTGCTTTCGAGGACGAGGTTGTACTCAATAAATTCTCCGAACTCCTGAAAGCGATGCTTCAAAGCCAGTATTACAGTGTACTTGACTGCGCGGATTCGGATAACGATCCGAAACTTTCCGAGGTCTCATCCAAGGCGGCTAAAAGGGCTGTAATCAAAAAACATAAGCTTAGCCCGGGCGAGAATTATGAGCCTGAATCGGGGAATGAAGATCTGATAGAATACACATTGCTTCTCAAGCCGGAATTCGGTAAATGTCGAATCCCCGAGACGGCGGTGAAGATCGAAATAGATTTGATGCCTGATCTGGAGAAGTGGTTCGATGAGGAGAATCTCAATCAGGAAATGCTGGATAAGCTTAAAGCCATAAGCTCGTATAATACTTCAGCCCTGATAACTGCCCTGAATGAGTTGCATGATGAAAAGATCATCTCTTTTGCCGGCGATAAATGGGATATGGATTCGGGCAGATTTATATCCTGGCCGATGCCGCGAGAGCTTCAGAAGCAAGCGGTTGAAGCTCTCAGAGCTCTGCCGTCCGGGTTGTTCTCCGCCGCTGCCGCGTTGTCGCCGATGCGTTACGGCTTCGACCGTATTTTTGTATTGAAGTTCGTGGATGATTCAGAAAGCGATCCGCTTGTACTACTCAATGAGCTTACCGAGGCCAATATCCTCATACGCAAGGGAGACATCTATTATTTCAAGAATGATATGCTCAGGGTGGGACTGGTCAATTCGTACGATCCGGAAAGCCTGAAGCGTTTACATCTAAAGGCGGCCTCGATTATTGAGCACAACGGTATCGGTGTCGGCCAGGAGGAGCGAGTCCTGAGCCTGGCGCATAACTACACCTGCGCCCAAGATCTGGATGATTCAGTGAAATGGACTCTGCGAGCATCGGAATGGCTGATCTCAAAGGAGAAATTCCGTGTGGCCCTGAAAATGATCTCAGCCAGTCTTGAGCTTGCCAAAAAACTGAAGCAAAAAACAGATACCAGCCATTATCAGGCCAGACTTCTGGCAGCACTGGGCAATATCGAAAACCTCCTCGGACACAGCAAACGCAGCCTGAAATCGTTTGCCCGGATAATCCGCATGAAGAAAAAGCTTCCCAATCAGGACATTGTTGCCAGGGCTTATAAATATGCCGGAGACGCTTATAAAGCGGCCTGTCAGTATGAGAAAGGGCTAAAGGCATTGAAGAAAGCCCTGGAGATTTACGAAAGGCTGGACAATAGAATCGAACTGTCACACACGTACAACAATATCGGCAATATTTACTGGGTTGGTTCAAAGATAGATCTGGCGCTGGAAAGTTATCAGAAGGCGCTGGAGATTCAGGAAGAGTTGAATTTGCTTAAGGAGCTTGCCTCCACCCTCAATAACATTGGTTCGTGTTATATATTCAAAAACCGCTTTGATAAGACAATTGATTTCTATAAACGTTCGATAAAGATAAAAAAGCAAATCAACGATCGTCCCGAACTTGCCCGCACCTACAACAATCTGGGTGCGGTCTACGAGGAACTGGGAGATATTCCCCAGGCGCTGGTTTATCTTTATGATTCTCTGAAAATCAATCGCGAGATCGATTCCAAAAGAGAAATCCTGTTCAATCTCGAGAATATCGGACTTTGTGAGATTTATCTGGGCCACTTCCAAAAGGCGCTGTCATTCGCCGAAGAGGGCTTCGGGCTGGCATGCGAGGTGGAGTCGCTGCCTTTGCAGGCCACATTCCTGCGGCAAATCGGTATTATTCAATGCGAAACCGGTCAGCTCGGGCAGGCGGACGATATCCTTCACCAGGCCAGAAGAATAGTCGATAATATCACTGAATACAATCTGGAGTTTCTGATATACACCGATTTTGAAATTCTATATCTTTATCTTAATGCCGAGGAGCCGTTCTGGATTGCCACCGATAAAGCTCTCGACAGAGCCAGAGAAATCGACAGCGATAAACAGAAACTCGCGGTGCTTTTGTATAAAATCGAGGGCTTGCTGCAATTCAAGCGGGACTTTGATACATGCTCACAACTGCTTAACGAGGCCGGAGAGTTGCTGAAAAACGTGGAATCGGATTATCTGGAGTGCAGATATTATCTGGACATTTTGAAGCTTGCGGTGGAAACCGAAAATGTTCAGCCTCCCGATCCGGAGAAATTGAATATAATGATTTCGAAGCATGTAAATCAGACCTTGAAACCGAGGGTTTTGTACCTGCAGGCCCGCCTGGCATTGCGCGACGGTTTGTATGACAGGGCGCGCGATCTTTTGTCTGAGGCCTCGAGTCTGGCGGAAGCTCAGAATCAGAGAAATCTTCTCTGGAAAATTAAATTCTCGCAGGGCAAAATCGAGCGTACGCTTTTGAATTATGAAGAGGCGTATGTAAACTTCAAAAAATCGGTGACGATTTTAAAGTCGATTGCGCAGACTATCAGCCACAAGGACTATCTTCAGAACTTCCTTCAGCATCCTATGGCAATGTCATTAAAAAGAGAAATTGTGGATCTCGCCCAGCGAATGGGGCAAAAATAGAAAGGCCGTCCCTAAGGACGGCCTATATCCGGTCAATTCAGGCTGGATTTTATTGTCCACCCTGGCTGATACCAATCGGAGCAACCTTTTCTTCCAGTTCCTCAATCAGCAGTTCGTAGAATTCCATTAGCACCTCCTATGTAGAGAGTGACCGGTAATACCATCTTCCTATAGATGGCATTTTTTTATTCCTATTTTTGTCCTGTAGCCAAAGGCATTCGCATGTAGTGTATTTATAATATACACGATATTATGGTATGTCAAGCAATAATATGCACTTACAGGTCTGATTAAGAAAGGGAAAGCGACTTTAAAATTTGATAAAAATGTAACTGTTTAATTTTCAGTTAGTTGCAAAGAGAACTTTTAGAACCAGGACCAGAATTCAACCCGGAAAAATCTCACGAATTTCCTTAAAATGTTGTTAGCCACACTTGTTTTACCGCAGTAAATCTTCGCGTAACCCTCCATACCGTCTTTCAAGAGGCCGTCCGGATTGGATATTGTGCTGATAGCCACGAAATGACTTTCACTGCCGCTGCTATGCGAACTGGCTATGACTTTATCGACTGTACCGTGAAATGATTTTTGCGGATAGCCAGCCACCCTGAATTTTATGTCCTGATCCATCGCCAGGATATCGATTTGGTCTTCCGGCACACGCATATTGACCTCCACCGAATCTGTGCGGCTGATAGAAATCAATTCCTCATCCACCCCGTAGCGGGTAATAGTGCCGGAAAAGGGCGCCCGTATCGTACAGGCGGCGATTTGAACACGCAGATATTGCGCTTTCGATTCCAGCCGTCTGATTTCCGCTTCCTGGCTGAAAAGCTCCTCGGCCTTGGGACCTTCCTTGAGAAGGTCCACCTCGGACTGGGAGAAATCGACCTTTTTGTTCTGGACATATCGTGAGGTTTTGGCCGCCTCCCATTCCTCCTCGGAGATCAATCCTTTTTCATGCAGCTTGCGAGCGCGCTGGTACTCCTGTTCAACATTAATCTGCTTGAGTTTTTCCTCCTCGAGTGCAGCCTTAGCGCGAGCAAGTTCAGCGGCTTTAGGATCGGACAGGAGCAGTTCGTATTCGGCACGGGCCTTCTGAATCTCGGCATTAGTCTGTTCCAACTGGCTCTGGAAATGATTGGAGGATATCTGCAAAAGGATATCGCCGCTGTCGACATGAGTGCCCACAGTCATCGTCGGCTCGATATCGAGCACGGCGAAATCGGATATACTGAACTGGTAGACACGGTTGATCGGCTTCTGGCTAACGCCGCCCTGAAACCATTTGGTCTCGAGCTGGCTGTTATTGCCGCCCTTTATGATAAATTTTTCCAGAGGTTCAACCGTAACCGGGGCGTTAATCTTCAAATCCACCGGATAGAAGATCGCCAGAAGAACCAAAGCGGATAAAACCGCTAACCAAATATAGAATCTAACTGATTTCGGCACTGACACTCCCTGTCCTGATAACAGCCGTCCTAACCATTTAAAGATATACGATACCGGTTGATGGAAAATAATAAGAAGCAGCAGTAAAAACAACAGAAAACCTGTCCCGCCCCAGGCTCCGACCAGAAGATTATAGACCAGAGAACCAATCCATACGAACAGTATCAGCGAGTAAAGAATAGCCAGAAGTGAATAGGTCAAAAATACCCGGCGCTCATGCCATGTTAGCCCTTTGCGGTAATCATCCGGGCCGATGAAAACCGACCTGAGAAGGCTTCTGAGATAACGGAAGGCCTTTTTGCGCAGATTGGGGATTTCGATAATATCTGTCAGAAGATAATAACCGTCCAGCTTCAAAAGCGGATTCAGGTTGAATAAAAGCGTGATAAAGGCTATCGAGGCTGTCAGGAATAGTATGTCGGATACGGGCGTATCGGTTTTAAGTATCCGCCAGAGAAGGAT
>WJIM01000439.1 GCA_014730285.1 Candidatus Zixiibacteriota bacterium | reverse complement strand
GATATTGTCAGGACCACGCCGGAATCCAAAAAAGCCATGGAGGATTTCATTCTGGCATCAAGGGTCAAACTTCTGATGGTGGAGAAAAAGCAAGATGTCGACGTTTCAGCCGAAAACGGCAGAACAATTATCACTCTCAAAAAACATGTTATGCGCCTGGAGCATCACAAGGATGAACTCAGGAAACTGGCGAAAGAAGTGCCGGGGGTGGGTGAGGTAGAGTTCAAAATAGGGCCGAAATTTAGAATGCCGACGACTTATCCTCCGGTCGATCTGGAGACACCCAAAAAGACTTTGCTTGTTGACGATGAAGTGGAATTCGTGCAGACGCTTTCGGAACGGCTTCAGAGCCGCCAGATAAAATCATCCGTGGCCTATAATGGCGAGGAGGCATTATCGGTTGTGGAGGAAGATGCGCCTGAGGTGATGGTGCTGGATCTGAAGATGCCCGGTATAGACGGTATTGAGGTATTGCGCCGCACGAAACGCGACCATCCGGATACCGAGATTATTATATTGACCGGGCATGGTTCCGAGAAGGAGAGACAGCGGGCTTTGGAACTCGGCGCTTTTGCTTATCTGGAAAAGCCGGTTGATATAGATGTATTGGCAGAAACAATGAAAAAGGCTTACGCAAAGGTAAACCTCTCTAAAAAATCGGATGATTCCGCAGATTAAATCGCTGCTGATCGCGGTATTCTGATGATTTTGGGAAGCATTAACGGCAGTTGAATGCTTCCGGACATTATTCTGAGTATGAATATGAAATTTCCCGAGGAATGGCATAAAAAAGACCTGGACTACTCTTCGGACCAGGATGAATTCTTAAAGGGAGGGCGCTTTCGTTATCGTCGGCTGAAAAGATATTCGATTCTGCTCACGGCAATCGTTGCTATTACACCATTAATTATAATGACCATTATCAATTCCCATCAATATCAAAAGGCATTGAAGGCTGACCTGATCTATCCCATTTCCAGGCAGACGTCGAATACAAGGCGATCACTGGAGTCATTTATCGAGGAGAGACGGGCGGCGCTGGATCTGATCATAAAGGAAAAGAACTATGAGGAACTTTATGACCACGACAAGCTGGCCAATACCCTCAGGCATCTGAAAGAATCGATAGACGGTTTTATAGACCTGAGCCTGATAGATTCCAGAGGAAAACAGGTGGCCTATGTGGGACCATACAGGCTGGAAGGCCGAAATTACAGTGATCAGGATTGGTTCCATGAAGTCAGCATAAAGGGTGTTTATGTTAGCGATGTATTCCTAGGGTACCGAGACTCGCCTCATTTCGTTATCGCTGTGGTTCACGAAAAAGCCAATGCCGATTATTATATTTTAAGAGCGACTATAGACAGTGAAATGCTGTATCGGAAAATTCTATCCCAGATTCTTCGTCCCACCAGTGATGCTTTTCTGGTCAACAAAGAGGGTATATTGCAAACACCCTCGGCGGATCATGGAAAGGTCCTGGAAAAATCAGCCATTCCGGTACCGCCCTATTCTCCTCACAGCGAGGTCCTTGAAAAAAAGGATGCAGATAATAACCTCTACATCCTGGGATATGCCTATATCGAAAACTCTCCGTTTATATTGATGGAGGTAATTCAGCCGGAAGCATTCATGCAAAACTGGCTGACAATGCGCAACAACCTGGTCTGGTTTTTGGGAATAAGCATAATCCTAATCCTGATTGTGATCGTCTGGGGATCATTTCACATGGTCAATAAAATCCGTGAAGCGGATGTGAAGCGAATTAAGCTTCTCCATCAGGTTGAATACACCAATAAGATGGCTTCAATCGGAAGGCTTGCCGCAGGGGTTTCGCATGAAATAAACAACCCTCTGGCCATTATCAATGAGAGTGCTGGTATGCTGAATGACATTCTTTCTGTTGGGGATGCATTCCCGATGAGAGAGAAGGTCTCAAAGAGCGTGAATTCAATCCTTCGCAATGTGGATAGGTGCAGCCGCATAACTCACAGGCTCCTGGGTTTTGCCAAGCGTATGGATACCAAGATTGAAAGCCTCGATATACATGAGCTGATAACCGAGGTCCTTGGATTCCTGGAAAAAGAAGCTCTTCATCGTAATATAAAGATCGATACGAATTTCCCAGACAATCTACCGGCAATCACAAGCGACCGAGGGCAGCTGCAACAGGTCTTTTTGAATATTCTTAATAATGCCATTGATGCCATTTCCGAAGGAGGAAAAATAGATATAGATGTTAAATTGAGGAAAAATGATAAGATCGATGTTATCATAAAAGATACCGGTCGCGGAATCTCCAAACAAGACCTGGAAAGAATATTCGAGCCGTTCTTTTCCACCAAAAAGGAACATGGCACCGGACTGGGTTTGTCGATAACCTATGGAATCGTGCAAAAACTGGGCGGTAAAATTGCCGCAAAGAGCAAAGTGGGCGAGGGAACTACCTTCACCGTTACACTCCCAGTGGAAGCACCCATCACCGAGGAGCAATAATATGCAAGACCTGGAAATTTTACTTGTTGATGATGAAGAAGAATTGGTTTCCACACTTGCGGACCGCCTCGAATTCCGTGGTTATCATGCCGATGCCGTGCTAAGCGGTGCGGAGGCAATCAAAATGCTCGGGCAAAAGAAGTATGATGTTGCGGTTGTGGATGTAAAAATGCCCGAGATCAACGGCATTGAGGTAATGAAGATGATGATGAAACTTCAGGAAAATATCAAGGTCATATTGATGACCGGTCATGGATCAACAGAAGAAGGTGAGCATGGTATGTCTGAGGGCGCTTTTGACTATATGGTAAAGCCCATTAATCTGGATATATTGATCTCGAAAATCAAAACAGCCGCCGGAGTCAGAGAGTAGATTAATATGAGAAATGAAGGTAATCAGGAGCTGATGGCACGGAGTCTGTCATTTTTCGGAGCGGTAACCGCCAGCGTAACCCATGAATTGACCAATGTTATTGCAATCATTAATGAACTGACCGGGCTGCTGGATGATATGCGTTATTCTGCGGAACAGGGACAGACAATCGAGAGCGACAGGCTCGAGAACCTCCACGGGCGCCTCACAAAGCAGATTAACCGCGGTGAAAGGATTATCAAGAGACTGAATAAATTCGCCCATTCCGCTGATAATGTTGAAATTGAATTCGAACTGAATGAAGTACTGTTTAATCTATCAGAACTAATGCAGCGTCCTGCCGATATGAAAAGAATCAAACTGGTTTTTAAGCCAGCCGATATGGAAATCCGCTGCACTTCCAATCCATTCGAACTACAACATATAATATTTCGTTGTTGCAAAATGTTTTTGGATTCCGCTGATGAAAACTCAGCTATACATCTGGAGGTTGAAAAGAAGGATGATAAGCGTACCATAATCGTAAGCTGTTCCGATATCTCAGATGAAAAGCTAGCGAAGGGCGAATTGGAGTCTATCCGAAATCTTGCGGAAATTCAGGATTGGGATACTGTGACTGAAATAAAAGAAAGCAAATTTTCATTTGCTCTGATAATATAAAGCTTATATTTAAATGGCATTAATTTTCGGATAAATAATTTTGATTTGGTAATTTGAATTTGATATAAGGAGGCCCGGAGTGGCTGAAACAAAAGTATTACTCGTTGATGATGAGGTCGAATTTACTGAAACTCTGTCGGAACGACTCAAGTCCCGGGGGTTGAATGTGGATTCCGCCAAAAGTGGCGAGGATGCCCTCAAGAAAATCAGTGAGGTTTCCTACGATGCTATTTTCCTCGATCTGGCAATGCCGGGTATGGATGGAATTGAAACACTAAAGAAGTTGCTCTCAAAAAATCCGGATCTTCAGGTAATTCTCCTCACAGGTCATGCATCCATAGATAAAAGCGTTGAGGCGGTTAAATTGGGAGCCAAAGATTTCCTGGAAAAACCGGCAAATATCGATAAGCTTCTGGAAAAGATTAAGAAAGCGGAATCCGAGAGAATGTTAATTGTTGAAAAGCGCTCGCAGGATGAGATTCAGAAGATTTTAAAGTCCAAGGGCTGGTAATTAATGCTTTCTTATGGGATTATTCCCGGCCAGGCGCCTAATATGTTTTTCATTGATTAATGAGGAAGATATTCCAAATTGATTCATATAGATCGCACTATAAGATTATTTTTCACCGCCCGCAATAATCGGGCTGCAGAATCGAAAATGAAATCAGCAACAGGATTTGACAATGGATAGGCAGCCGGTTGTAAATGTCTGCGATAGCCGCAGAAAAACCTCGCTATTGCAGCGCTTTTTTCCTTTTCTTTCATGGTTTAAGGGATACTCACTGCCGCATTTAAGGGCAGATTTTATCGGCGGACTCACTGTCGCACTTGTTCTTATACCTCAATCGATGGCTTATGCCCAATTGGCCGGGCTGCCGGCTTACTACGGGCTTTATGCAGCTTTTCTTCCGCCTCTTATTGCGGCTCTATTCGGCTCCAGCCGACAGCTTGCCACGGGGCCGGTGGCGGTGGTTTCCCTGATGACTGCAACAGCATTGGAGCCAATCGCTACCGCAGGAAGTGAAGCATATATAGCTTACGCTATTCTCCTGGCGTTATTGGTAGGCATATTTCAATTTTTTCTGGGATTATTCCGGCTCGGACTGGTAGTTAATTTTCTATCGCATCCTGTTGTCAACGGCTTCACCAATGCCGCAGCGATAATTATAGCAACTTCTCAGCTTTCCAAACTCTTCGGAGTCAATGTGGATAAGGCCGAGCACCATTATATGACTGTATATAATGTTGTTAAGGCCGCAATCGCCCATACGCACTGGCCAACTCTTGCTCTGGCTATTTTGGCCTTTGCAATTATGATCGGGTTGAAAAAGCTAAATCCCAAAATTCCCTATGTGCTGGTTGCGGTTGCAATTACAACCTTGATATCCTGGGCAACCGGCTTTGAGCATAATTATAGGGCCGGACAGGATAAGCTTCTTTGCGAAAAGACCAGGGAATTGATTGGGGATTTCAATAACGCTCAGAAGGGCCTCAAATATCGGTCGAATAAAAGGGTCAGATTGCGTGATGAAATTGATAGGATGAAGGAGGAATTCGGGGGGAATTCACCCCAGGTTCTTGATCTGAAACATCAGTTATCTATTATAAACGTGGAAATTGAGGAACTAAAAGAGCATATCAGTCAGGACCGCAGGATTCTCAGAAATACAGAGTTCAAAGCGAGCGAAAATCCCGATGGCAGTTTAGTATTTTGTAACGAAAATAATTTGCCTCTTGGCAGGGAATACGGTCACAGGCATTGGACGTTAAAAGTAGGCAATGGCAAGCTTGATTTATCTGCTCTGACGTTTGTGGGGGGAGGCGCAGTTGTCGGTAAAATCCCCGCCGGTTTGCCCGGTTTCAAAAGGCCTGAATTGGATTTTAAGATCATGATAGACCTTTTTCCCATGGCGATCATAATAACTCTGCTGGGCTTCATGGAAGCAATATCGATCGCTAAAGCTATGGCTGCCAGGACTGGGCAGAGGCTCAGCCCCAACCAAGAACTGATTGGGCAGGGAATGGCTAATGTAGTTGGCTGCTTTGGACAGAGTTATGCAGTTTCCGGATCCTTCTCGCGTTCGGCGGTTAATCTCCAGGCAGGTGCCCACTCTGGACTTTCAAGCGTAATTTCAAGCGTTTTTGTAATGATTACTCTGCTTTTATTTACACCGCTTCTGTACTATCTGCCCCAGGCAGTGCTTGCCGCGATCATTATGATGGCTGTTGTGGGTTTGATTAATGTTAGTGGTTTTATTCATTCCTGGAAAGCGCAGAGGTACGACGGGATAATCAGTGTTATAACATTCGTCTGCACCCTCGGCTTTGCCCCGCATCTGGATCGGGGAATCTTAATAGGTGTGGGACTGTCGCTGATCTTATATCTATTAAGAGGGATGAGACCGAATATCGCTATGCTTTCCAGGCACCCGGATGGTACTTTTCGTAATCGTGAGAGATTTGAACTGGCTCAATGCCGTCATATAGCGGTGATCCGATATATGGGTTCGCTTTATTTCGCAAGCGTCAATTATCTTGAAAGGCAGGTGCTGGATGTTGTCGCCTGTATGCCGGAATTAAAGCATGTATTGATAGTTGGAAACGGCATCAATGAACTGGATGCTTCGGGTGAAGATATGCTGTCTCATCTGGCGGATCGGCTGAGGGAAGCAGGATATGATTTATCGATCAGCGGACTCAATGATCATGTTCTGGATACCATGAAAAGGACATACCTCTACTATAAAATAGGTGAGGATCATCTGTTCCGGAATGCTGAGAGGGCAATTAAGGCTATTCATGCCGAAGCCCACGAGCACACCAATGAGAAGCATTGTCCTCTTCACGAGGTTGTGTATAATGAGATTTGAGTAAAGGCCTTTTACCGATCTTGTATTTTTTCTGACAATATACGCTCGACCATTCCCCCTCGACAATAAAAATTGATAAGCGAGATTTGAGTGCACTTTCAGTTGTACTTAAATAAGGAAGAAGATTTATTCCAAGAAATCGGGTATAATCAAATTACCACTATCTCTGCAGTGTCTTTCAAAGAGTAAGAGTTATATACTACAGTCTCGTAGACCCTTATCGCTATATTGTTGTGGGGCATGGGGTTAAACAAAAAAGTGGGATTTACAAGACGAGTTCATCAACTGGATTATCGAAAATGCGTTAAAGATTAATGTGTCCCGAAAGCACTTAATTATAAAACTAAAGTGTTAACGTCTTTTTGGGGCTTTTGGAACCAGATCAAAGTGATTGATATCACCCGATTATAATTATTCATGAACATTCGCTTCTGCCAATGAGCACCAGATAACCAGAACAACAGCCCCGGTCGATGAACTGAACGGGCCGTGTTCGACATGCTTGGGTATAATCCGGAATGTTCCAGCCGGATAGACATTCCCCTCGCTCTCAAGTTGGCCTTCGAGAACATAATGAAGCTCGGTGAATAAATGCGAATGAGCCTCCATTTCCCAGCCGGGAGGAAACCTCAACATGGTTACCCGGGGTGCAACACTGCCCCCTACGCTCAATATCTTTTCCTCAGTTCCACTGGAATAGCCCTGAGCCTGCTGCCATTTTGCCTCATTTGTATTTATACTTACGGCATTCATCGTTGTACCATCCTTTCTTACCCCGCCTCATAAAATGAAATAGACTATTAAGCCTATTGCCAGCCCCAAAACTAAATTGACCGCTTTAACCAGCACAAATCCCTTTCTGGAGTGCGCCAGGAGCGGAAGCATGCCATGCCCGTCCTGAACGATTGAACTGGCAAGGAGTACGGCAAACGGCACTGTGCCCTTAGCATACAGAGTAACGAACAAGAGATGCGGCCCGGATTCGGGGATAATTCCAAGCAGGGATGCGAATACAATCACAATCGAGGTATTTGCCTGTATGGATTCTTCCAGATGAAGTTGATCGACTATGAAATATGATACTACGAGCGCCCCAAAGGTCCAGAGGAATATGCTGGGTATATGCCTGCGAATGACATGTCTCCATAGATGCACCCTCAGGAAATGATCCGGAGCATAGGCGGCAATGAAGAAACCGATTATTCCGAAAATAAGGACTGCTATGCGCTGCCAATTCCATTCATCGGGACCGATTATTCCTGCCAGTACGCTCACAATAAATATCAGTAACACAGCGCAGGAAAACGCCCTGAATATATTCAGCCTTACCCATTGTTTTACAAAACTCTCTTCGGGAATGCCATCACAATACTCCGGATCATGCAGTTCGAATTGACAGAACTTGTTGAGCTTAAATATGTTTTTCCTGGTGCATAAAAGGTCTGTAAGCCAGCCGGCTGCCAGCGCGATTACTATTAAAACCGCGGTCAAAAAAAATGCCTTGCCCGGAAACATCGCGAACATCACAAAGGCTTCGTCGCCGCTGGTGGCTATCATGGCTGCTACCAGCGCGCCAAAGGTCACTGTTCGATGTGAGAACATGGCAACAACCGCAAATGCCCCAAAACATCCGGGCGTGGCGCCCAGCAATACCGCTATAATATATTGGATCCATTTGTGTTTATACAAACCCTTCTGCCAGGCTCCTCTGGTCCTGACATTAACATATTCGATTATCAGCATCATCAGTCCGACAAAACCGGTAATCAGCAATGACTCTTCCAGAATATTTAAAAAGACCATAGGTCAATCCTCCGGAGAAAGCATCTCCTCAACTCCCGTCGAACTCATCTGCCAGCCATCCCAGAGTTGTTGCATATTGCCGATCCAGAATCGGAATAAACGGTTTTATATCCAGTAGTGGAGTGCCATCGATAATATCTATATTTTCGATATATAGTATATTTCCGCAGATTTCTTCCAGCCTTACTACGGAAATCCCAATCGAGTTGGGGCGGCCTGGAGATCTTGTTGCGAACACACCGTGATATGAATCACTGTGGCCCGGTTTCACTAATAATCCCGGATGCTCAGCCAGATGAAAGTGGTAGATCAGGGTGATGTGCGAGAATTTATAAAGGTCTTCAAGGCCGTGTGTGTACTCAGGAAATAATTCTATTTCTCCTCTTGCTCCATTCGACACTCTTGTTTGCAAAGGAGTTTCATCCGCCGTTTTAAAGGGCGAATGAATTATTCCAATTGGATTATATTTAACGGCTTCCATTTCCAACCTCTGCGATGCGCTCAAATCATGCGCTAATAATTTG
>WJIM01000068.1 GCA_014730285.1 Candidatus Zixiibacteriota bacterium | reverse complement strand
TAAAACAAATTACGCCTCTTTGGAGATGAAAATAACTGTCGATACATGAAATAGGGGATTGTGCAATTCGAAGTATCAGCGCTTCCCGAAAAAATAAAATTTACTCTGGTGGTAAGCATTTAACATTATATAATGCTTAATAGTCAGCGTAAGGTTTCGTATCATTATTAATAACAGTAATAATTTAACTTTATGAAAGGAAGCAGCTTAAGGATATAGCAGATGAAATATTTGATTCGCGCGCTTCTGCCTTTATATATATTATTTCTTTTCACCGTAGCGTTACCGGAAGATAATAAAGAGACATCAGACACGATTTCAGGCCCGAAACAGATTAAAGTCAATATTAAAATGGCCAATCAAATCGAGGACAGGATGCCGGTTGAGGTCGATTCTGTTTTCGAAAACACCATTGGCAGGATTTATTGCTGGAGTTCTGTGGCCACGGAAAAAGCTGAAGATTTCAAAATATACCATATCTGGAATTATGAGGGGGAGGAGCAATCCAAGGTCCCCATCGAGATTACCTCGCCAACTTTCAGGGCATTTACATTTCAAACGATTCTTCCAGAACAAACCGGCGACTGGACTGTTTATGTAGTCGATACGAATTATAATGTGCTCGGCATGTCGAAATTCAGAATCGAAGCAGGCCAGAGCTGAAAACCGGAATTGACAACCCTGAATGTATATAACTAAGGAACATCTGCAGGAATTCGAGAGGCTCTACGGACGGCCGGAGGAGCAGTTTAAGGCGTTCGAGATGAATCCGAAAGAGTATCAGAATCTTCTCGACAGCCAGAAACACGGCCGCAGCCATGATGTGACAATTTTTATTCGCAAGGATAATAAATGGATTGTCAATGCCAAGCCCTGGTATCCTGAAGGCCTTTACAGAGTTCCTTCGGGAGGAATCCATCCCGACGAAACCCTGGAAGAGGGCGCCCGTCGCGAGGCCTATGAGGAGACCGGCAGTAAAATCGAGATTCTGCGGTATTTTCTGCGGATCTTTGTCCGCTTCTATTCCAAAAATCAAAGTGTCGACTGGGTCTCACATCTGCTTTTAACCGATTGGAGAGAGGGCGAGCTGAGGCCGATCGATACTAATGAGATCAAAAAGGTATATCTGGCCGGACGCAATGAGTTTGAGGATTTTGCAAAGATTATGCTCGAGCTCGATGTGGGCGGACTGCATTACCGCGAATACCTTCATCGAGAAGCTTTCAAGATTCTCGATTCTCTTGACGACTGATCTACTTCTCCGAATCCAGTATTTCCGAAAGATGATAGATACATTCTGAGGGATTTTTTACGCCCTGAAGGCAAACTAAATTTCTGCGGCGTCCATTCCGCGTTTTCTTAAAATCCACGTTATCCACCAGCACCCCCTCAGGGCAGTGAATGCATTTATCCGGTTGAACCGGAAAGCGCGAGGCGGTCTGGGTGGCCACCATGATTTCGTTTATATCCGGAGGCGCCTCGAATCCGGCGCTTTTTATTTCGAAATTGTGGATGCGATTGAACCTCAGCCTTCCGCGTTCGAAATTGAATTTAGCCTTGGCCTCAAATGATGCCCCTCGCCCCAATTGAAGTCCGCGCTGCGTTTTCTGAGATATCCAGCCGAAGGCGGTGTCGTCAAAAAGATCGTAATCGACATGTACGCTTTCGAATACCAGAATCCAGCCGTTAAAGCGGAATTTAGGTTTTTTACCGCCGTTGGTCATAATCAGGCTGGGATTTATGGCGGATACGCCGGCATCAATTTCAACTTCACGCCCGTTATACTGGCTGACCCAGTGATCGAAATCCTCCTTTTCACGCAGAAATTCCCGATACTCATCATCACAGACCTTTAATTTCGGCTGCTGGCAGTATTTTTCTTCATAGTATTCCTTGCAGGAAAAGCACTTACGTCCCACATGCGTGAACTTTTTGGGGCAGGCATGCCCTTTGTTGAGTAGACGACAGCGCCATATAAAATTGATACAGCCCTCTGGATAGCACTCCTTTTCCGAGAGAATATAGTAAGTCGAAACATTGCCGCCGAAGCGATGATGAGCGGAATGGTTGCAGGTGAAGATATCGTGACGTTTATATTGGTTTTTCAATATTTTGCGCATTTCAGCACCCTCTAAGAGTATACGTTTACATTTTGATTTATACAAATCTTTTAAGGATTTTTGCCATTATGATATTGTTATCTCCCCAATAGGGTATGGAGACGATCCGATATATTTGAATCGCATTTGTTTAATTGTTTCACACCGAAACCGGACGCGCTGATGCTATAATTTATTTATAAACAACAACTTACAGTCTCGGCATAACCTTTTCCCGGGCTTTTTTTAGGGCGGCATAAGCCTTGCAATTACTACCGTTTGAATTGACAACAAGGTAGGAGGCTTATGAAGGTCAAATTTACATTATCAATGGATGATTTAACGGTCGACGGTGAACATTACGATGCGGTCACTATCGACTGGATTACCGAGGTCGCCCAGGAAGAGGTTTTGAACCTCTCGCAGCAGTGGATAACCTCCCAGAATTTCCTGACCCAGCGTATGATTGGTTTATCCAGGGTGGGAGAATCATCATTGACAATTGAACCGGTTGAAGAAATCGAAGTATGAGGTAGAAAATGAATAACATAGTCGATCTGGTTTTATCGCGGTTCGGTTCGGTTATTGGGGAAACCGCCGCCCGGACAGGCGAATACCATAACTATCTGATTTCCCAATTCGGCGAGAATGTAACCACCGGCATATACCTCTGCGGTGTCATCCTGGTGCTGGTAATTATTTTCAAGATCTTCAAGCTGGCCTTCAACCTGCTGCGATTTATAATTATTCCCGCACTTGTAGCGGGATATATCGCCACAACATTTTTCTCGGTCAACCTGCTTGCGGTTCTGCCGGTGGCGGGGGCAGCATTTTCGCTTCTATTCCTCATAAAAGCCTGATATTTTCAGCATTTAAATATTGTATTCCATCCAATAGTATAGGCAAACTCCCATAATTAGCGCATATTTATGACATTTCATCCTGCAATACCACTATCTAAGCCACTCGCTTTCAGCAAATTACAAATCTCCGCCGGGACGGCACAGGGCTTGCAAAATAAATGCTTGAAATGAAAAACTAAAATATGGAGAAGCATTGTGCCAAGGAAAATTACCAGATGCCCGCTCTGCCGCAGGGAGCTGAAAAAGATCAACGGCAAAAAGGTCTGCCCCTCCTGCGGAGTCAAAGTCGTGGGAGATACGTTCAGAATGCCGCCTCCCGGAAGAGTCTACGGCGCCAAAAAATAATTATCATCTAACTCAGGGGAGCATAAGATGGACAACCAGGAGATATGCCCTATCTGCGGAAAGCAGATGAAGAAATTCAATGATGTATTTATTTGTGTTGAATGCAACGACCGTTACGGAGATTATTACAACTTTTTTGCGAATGCCGTTAGCGAATACAAGGGAGATGACGGCAGGGAGATGGTTATGATCGATTGTCCCGGAGCCACGATTTACGATGAAAACAACAGCGAGGTCGTTCAGGGCGCGAAATGGAACGATCCGCGCGATTTTTCCAAAGGATACACTATTATAGGAAAGCGCGTGTATGCCCCTGATCATCAGCCCAAACGTGTGATTCCCAAAGAAAAGGTCAATAATATTTGCCGCTGTCAGGCCTGTCAGGATCTTACGATTAAAATGCGCACCTATAATAATCAGAGAGCGCGCGGTGATTATGTCCAGGATTCGCCTATGATGCCCCGGCATAACCCCGGCGAGGATTTCTCACCGCTGCCCGATGCGAATAAAATGTCTCCCAAATAATATTTGCAGAATATAAATCTTAATTGTTTTATTTGATCTGATTCTGAAGCGGGCATATATTTACCAAAAATAATTTGATAACCAACTATAAAGTAAAATGGAGGAAGTGGTGAGGAAATTTATTGCCTTATCGGTGGCTTTAGTTTTGCTTTTGGCGCTGGCCTGCGGAGGCGGGGGCGGCGAGACCCAGGCCAAGGGCGAGGCGAAGCATGTCGCACAGTTTCTGGACAATATTTTTAAAAAGGGCGATTTGAATGCGGCCTATCAGATGATGGCCAGCGAGGAACGCGCTATGATGGGGATGATACCCGGCTTTTACGATTTCATTACCGGCAAGGACAATGATGCTATGTCGGAAGAGATGAGGCTGATGCGTGTTATGTATGAGGAATTGATACCGATTCCCGAAAATCTGATAAAATATGAGATCGGCGATCCGGTTGGCGAAGGAGATACACTGACCGTACCGATTACATTTTCGGTTCCCGAAGAGGATATGGAGGATTTTTTCAAGGCTCGTATAGACCAGGAAACTTTCGATAAAATGGAAAATCTGGATGAGCTCGACGCTCCATTCGAGGAGAAGAAGAAAATAATCAAGGATGCTATTGGCCAGGCCAAGTCCGCTATCGAAGGCGAGACTTTTGAGATGGAGACCAATACCAATAATATTACCTTGATTAAAAAAGAGGGTGAGTGGAAGATTTCCTTCCTGCAGTCCGGTTTGATGGAGAATTTCGGAGGATTCTAATTCCTTCTTTGCAAGTTTGAGGCGGCCGTCAGGCCGCCTTTTTTTAATCTGATTTCTCCTCAAGCAGTTTTTTTGTCATGGCTGCCCTGTGACGAAACATCTCCTCGATTTTTCTCTGAGCTATTCCCCCTCCCACGATATTCGCAAACATTCCGCCCGGCAGACTGTATTCGATTTTATCGGTCAATTTGGTCTTGTTTTTGGTTACCTTTTCAAATAGATGTGTGTGCAGCCATTTGGAAAAGAAGCCGCCGACCTGTTTGTCCACGAACATATGGGGAGGGTCGAGTTCCTCGATAACTGTCTCCATCGTTGTTGTAATCGGTCCGATCTTGACAAAAAGTCCCACCCGAGAGCCCTGCTCTATCTTTTCAGGCGAATGGAATATCTGAAGGTTAGCGTCTTCCGGGGAGATTTTCAGAAGATTGTCCAAATCAAGATGGAAATCAAAGACTGTCTGAATATCCCTGTCGATATATGTCACCTGCTCGAAAGTCGGCATCCCTATTCCTTATATTGTTACACCTCGGGATGAAGCACCTTACGGAAATATAATACCTCACGCATACTGCTGTAACCCTCGGATTGAAAGAAGCAGATTGACGGCTGATTATCATCCATAATGAGGCAGGATATTATTTCCACTCCCGATTTTATAAGCCGCTCCTCGGATATTTTCAAAAGCTCTGAGGCGATACCGTGCCGCCGGTATTTCGGATGCACAGCCAGGCGGTTTATCCAGCCCTTGCGCAGATCGGAGGTGGCGATTACCACCCCTACCAATTTGTTTTCATCAAAGGCGCCGATTAAGAAATCCGGCTCTCTTTTCATATACTCTATCATATTCTCACGGCTGTCCCGGCCTTTCCGACGCAAGGGCAGTCCCGAGATTTCCCACAGCTCGATTAAGCTGTCATAGTCCTCGGGCTTTAGATTCCTGTATACGATTTCCATATTTATTCAATGATCTTCTTAATTTTCTCAGCCACAATCTCTATGGGATGTATTTTCAGCTTATCCTTATATTCCTTCAGGTTTTTCAAGCCCAGCCTGTATTCATTCTGCCATTCGTTTGCGAACCGGCCCGCTTTTATTTTTTCGAATATCTGATTTAATCTCTTTTCAGCCGCCTCGTCAATTATTTTATCCTCGGTTTTCAACATGCCGTACTGGGCTGTCATAGAAATTCTTTCAGTCATACCGTGAATACCATAATTCTTTAGAAGGGATGCCAGTAAATCGATTTGATGCGCTGTTTCGAGATAAGCGTTTTCCTCCGGGATTCCCTTTTGTACCAGAGTCTCGTAGGATTTCGTAACGAGCTCGGCCAAACCGCCGCATAAAAGCACCTGCTCGCCGAAAAGATCGCCCAGGGTTTCATGCTCAAAGGTTGTTTCGAATGCGCCCACACGCGTCGAGCCGACAGCTTTGGCAATAGCGAGAGCCGTATCCAAAGCATCTCCGGAATGATTTTGCTCCACCCCGACATAGCAGGAAATCCCATCCCCCTGAATAAACTTTTGGCGTAAATCGTTGCCGGGGCCATGCGGGGCAGCCAGAACAATATCCGCATTTGGGGGAGGCTTGATTAGCTTGAAGTGGATTGAATAACCGTGAGCAAATACGAGGCAGGCATTATCTTTGAGCTTGTTTTTTATGTATTGTTCGTAGAATTCACCCTGGATATGATCGGGTATCATGAATAGAATTATATCATAGCGATCATCAATTTCCTCGGAAGTGATCACCTTCAAGCCTTCGGCCCGGGCTTCATTTGCCGAAAGGCTGTCAGTTTTGAGGCATATCTCGACCTCTATGGATGAATCCCTGAGGTTCAATGCAAACGCCCGCCCCTGGCTCCCATAGCCGAGAATCAGGCACCTTTTATCTTTTAAAAATTTGAGATCGGCGTTTTGATCCCTGTAGATTTTTGTCAATATGTCAACTCCATTTGACTATTGTAACCATATCCTCGACCGCCTTGGCCAGCCCGACCATCAGGGCCTGGGCGACAATAGCATGTCCGATCACGAATTCTGAGATATCCGGTATTTTCAGAAATGGAAATATGTTGTTGTAATCCAGGCCGCCCCCCAGCCTCACATCCAAGCCGTTTTTGACAGCCAGTTCGGCCGCTTTTGCGATCTTGTCCAGTTCGACCTGACGTTCGGTCTCGGTTCTGACTGTTGTGTATGCCAGGCTGTAGAGCTGGATTCCGGCGCATCCCGCTTTGGCTGCGGATTTTATATCCGAGGCCTCCGGTTCGATCATCAGATATAATTTCGATCCGGCGCCCTGAATCTGACCGAATAAATCGGTGTCGAATTCCTCTGCGCTTTCGACCGAGATGCCGCGTTCAGTATAAAGCTCGGTGGCTCTCTCGGGGAGAATCGTCACTTCATGCGGCTTGACCTCGCTGATCATCGAAAGCATCTCGCTTTTGGGTGAGATATTAAGATTCAGGCGCGTCTTGCATGTTTCCTTCAGGAGATAAAGATCGCGTTCACGAATGCCCCTGCGATCAAGACGAATATGAATAGATATCGAATCCGCTCCTGCGATTTCCGCCACTCCGGCGGCGGTGACCGGGTCGGGAGTGCGAATCTTGCGCGCCTCCCGCAAAAGCCCTATCTGATCCAGACTAACTGAAAGTTTCTTCACAGCATAACCCTCTTCTACTTTTAACTTTCATAAATTTATTGATTGGACTGATCATCCCAGAATACAATTCTCCACAAATCATCCTTATCCGACTGCCTGAATGAAAACTCGGCAATGCCGGTCGCCTCGTAATGCTCGAGCCCGAAGTCGCCATCGGTATCGCGCACGGAAAGCTGGAAATATACTTTATACACTTCCCAGATTTCATCTCCCTTGATTTCAGTTCTGTCGAAGACTGGAATCCACGGATCGAGCTGAATTTCATCAAAGAATGCAAACAAATTACGCGTGCGTTCGATATCACCGGAGGCGCCGTCGCGGGGAACCTCCACTGTTTCTATCTGCCCGGTAAGATCCTGATCGACATAGCGGAAGATAAAGTTTTCGTCAAGACAATTTTCATAGACATCGATATCATTATGCTCGTAGGCATATTTGAAATTATGCAGGGTGCTGTCCGGCTCGACCTGGCGCACTATCGCTTTTACTCCGGAGGGTCCCAATACCGAAGGTGCGAATGGGTTAAGGCATGCGGAGATGCCGAGCGTGAGAAAAGAGATTATTAATATATAAAAGATATCCTTAGCGATAACCATTTTTATAATCCGCCCAGTTGGGAATATTTGTGTTCTGATGCTGATCTTCCCATCTTAAAAGGCTCCAGAGTCCCTGATCGTTTTCGATCATGGTAAAGATCGAGGTGCCCAGAAACTCGGTTGTGTCGATTTGATCTTCATTGCCAGTTTTTATCACTGTCAGATCATAGCTGCGGTATAAGACTGCAGTTGTATCGAAGGACTGATCGACCTGGTTTTCGAGAGGAGTGAGGGAAAGAATAATTTCTCCCGCCGTATCGGCCTGAAGGCTGTTGAAGATTGATTCGGTCAGGCGCAGTTCCGCGGTGTAAGACCATCCCGAGTCGCCTTCTGCGGGACGGCCGGTGACAAAGTCATATATGAAGTAGAAGCTGGAATCCAGAGACTGAATGAAATTGGTAATTATTAGTTCCTTATAGGAATTTTCCAGATTAAGCAGAACCACCTGAGGCGATACCGGCTGTATAAATGTGCCCTGGTCAGTGGTCGGCAGTTCCGAGTCCCTGCTGTCGAAAGGACTGGCGCAGGCAACGGAAAGTATCAATATGATAACGGGAATATATTTTCGCATCAGAAATACCTGCTGATATTCAAGGTTATAATATCTGAATCCTCATTCAAAAACAATCTTGATTCCTGCACCCGGCGGGTATATTCCAGTCTTACCCTTGATTTGGGGCCGGGCCTGTACTCCATATTAATAAAAATTTTCTCTCTTTCAAACAGCTCTTTTTCCTCCAGTACCCTTGTGCCCTGTTCCTCTCCGGGCAAATGATCGAAAGACCGTTTCCGCTCATAAGAATAACCGGGATTGACCAGAAGTTCTGCAAACGGCCGCCAAAACATCTCAATGGACGGCAGATGTCCCTTGCGGTCCCAACTAATTCTCTGCGCCCATTGATCTTTGTAGACAAGCTGTCCGAAATCCTCATAGCGATATCGGTAAGATAACAAAAGATCGAGATTTTTGAAAAGGGAATAATTCATTTTCATCAAATAGCTGGCCTTGCGGTATAGCGTATTACGTTGCGATTCCTCGTATTTTTCGAAATCATAGTAAATGTAATTGGCATGCATAACCCAGCTCTGCGAAATCTGAAGAGCTTCGACGGGAGTCCAGATTAATTCCGGCTGTGCCAGGTAGAGGGTATTATGGTTATTGTTTGCCGAAAGCTGTTCGGAGATATAGATATAATGGTTATACTGGTATGATCCCCTCAGGCGCAGAATGAAGTGCTTCGAAAAATCACGCTGATAGACGAATTGTCCCAGCTTGAAAACACGGTCGCGGTCGGAGAAAAGATTGTCCGGGTCCTTGCCGGAGTATGTGGTTACGGAGAATGTACCGGAAGCATACAGCGAATCCTTTTTGCTCCATGATATGTAATAAGACAGGCGCAGTTCACCCAGGGTGATATTCTGGCCGGAAAACAGATCGCCGAACTCCTCATCGCTGTCTCGATAGATATACTCGGTCTTAAAGAGCGATACTCCAAAGAGCGGGTATGAAGCCGCCAGCTTGTAGTAAAAAGTAGCTGTCAGGTTATCTCGCCCGATTATTGCTGCCCGACCATCCTCGCTATTTTTCGTATATTCGAATCTGCGATAGGAGTAATTGGAGACAAGGTCCAGATCGAGATCTTTAATCAAATCGAGATTTATATGCAGATCGCCCTGGTGATTGTATTTATCCTGGGTTGTGACATTTTCAAACGAGGTCAGATCGGTAAAAAATTTATTCTGCTGATAATTACCGCTGTAATTGATTTGAATCTGCTGTTTGGTGCTGCGGTTGGCGAAACCGAGATCGATGCCGAATGATTTCTCCGGCGTTCTCTGCAAGAGATTTAATTCATGATTGTATGATGCTCCCAAGCTGCCGAGCCCGAAAAGATCACCGATATAGGATAGGTCGAGCTTCTGCATAACACCCTGATCGCGGTCTTTAACTTCGTTGTAGTGGCGGGTGGCCTCGGAGTATGAAAGCTGGGAATGCATTTTGATTGAATTGCTTAATCTATAGTCCTGTTGCAGGCCCAGACGGTTTATACCGACCCGTCGGCTTTCCAGCCTGTTG
>WJIM01000438.1 GCA_014730285.1 Candidatus Zixiibacteriota bacterium | reverse complement strand
TCGCTGTCGAAACTGGTGTCGGAGATCGATCCCTATGTCCGTTCAGGCGAAATCAACAGCCGTGTGGAGGATATCCCCGCCAAATTGCAGGAATTGAAGGAGCATTACAAGGATCTGGAAATAGATGAGTTGGACGGTATTACGGTTGACGGCGGCGATTTCTGGTTTAATGTCCGCCCCTCTAATACAGAACCGCTCCTGCGCCTGAATCTGGAGGCCGACAACGAGGAAATCCTGAAAAAGAAGACAGATGAAGTTCTCAAATTAATTCGAAGTTAGTGAAGAGATTAGCCGTTTCTGCCGATTAGATAATAGAAAAGAACAATGGCGGGGAAATGGCTGATAAGACTTTCAGAATTTTAATAGTTGATGATGATGAAAACCTCCTGAGGCTTCTAAGCGAAACTCTTGAGGCAATCGGTTACACCGCCATCAGTGCCACAGACGGTTTACGGGCAATCCAGATGGTAAAATCGGAAAAAGTCGACCTGGTGATTGCCGATATCAGTATGCCTGAGATGGACGGACTTCAGCTTCTGCAGCAAATCAAAGAATACAATCAGGATCTGCCGGTTCTTCTGATCACAGGTGTTAATATGAACAATATCAAGGACCGGGTTTATCAGTACGGCGCCGATGCATTTCTGGACAAACCGTTCAGAATCTCCCGAATCGAGCAGCTTTTAGACAGGCTGCTGACGCAAAAAGGCAACCGCGCCAAGGTGCTGGTGGTCGACGATAACAAGGAATTTCGGGAGCAGTTTGCCGGCCAGCTCGAGGAACTGGGATTTCGTGTAATAGAAGCCTCCGACGGCAGCGAGGCCCTGGAGAAGCTTTCCAAGGATCATATCGATTCGGTCGTAGCAGACTATCGTATGCCCGATATCGACGGCCTGGAACTTGCCCGGCGTCTCAAAAGCGATGCACCGTTTACACATGTCATAATAGTATCCGGGCAGGTCTTAAGCCCCGAGGATCAGATGCAATTGAATGAATCGGCCGATGCTTTCCTTCCCAAACCTTTCAGACTGGATCAAATCCAGGAAATGCTGAACAATTTCATCAATTCCGGCCGCCGTTAAATCCCCAAATAATTTACCCAGCAAATCATTTGACTTTTATTCCTCCGCAGTTAAATTACTCTGTTTAAGACAAACGCACGGAGGAAAAATGGCCTTAACATTAGCTTACAAAATCTTAAAAAAACATCTTGTTGACGGTGAGTTATGCGCCGGTAAGGAAATAGGAATTAAAATCGACCAGACATTGACCCAGGACGCCACCGGAACGATGAGCTACCTTCAGTTCGAAGCGCTGGGAATGAAACAGGTTAAGACAAAGCTTTCGGTATCTTATGTAGATCATAACACATTGCAGTCCGGATTTGAAAATGCCGACGATCATCGCTACCTGCAATCTGTCGCATCCAAATACGGCATCATGTTCTCGCGTCCGGGCAACGGCATCTGCCATCAGGTACATCTGGAGCGTTTCGCGGTGCCCGGCTGGACACTTCTGGGCTCCGATTCCCATACCCCTACCGCTGGCGGTCTGGGTATGATCGCAATCGGCGCCGGCGGCCTGGATGTTGCAGTAGCTATGGGCGGCGGAGCCTTTTATCTGCCCTGCCCGAAAATTGTGGGTGTCAAACTGACCGGCAAACTCAAACCCTGGGTAACAGCCAAGGATATTATTCTGAAAGTGCTGGAAGAGCTAACTGTCAAAGGCGGGGTTGGGAATATTATCGAATATTTCGGTCCCGGTGTGAAGACTCTTACCGTTCCCGAAAGAGCTACTATTACCAATATGGGAGCTGAGCTGGGCGCCACCACCTCGGTCTTCCCTTCCGATGAAAAGACCGAAAAATTCCTGAAGGCTCAGGACAGGGCCAAGGTTTATAAGCCGATGGCCGCCGATGACGGCGCTGAATACGATAAAGTGGTTGAGATCAATCTGGACAAACTGGTGCCGATGATCGCCCAGCCGCATTCGCCGGACAACGTTGTGCCGGTGTCCAAGGTTGCCGGAACAGAGGTACAGCAGGTCTGCATTGGCTCCTGTACCAACTCTTCGATCAAGGACTTACGCGTGGTTGGAAAAGCCCTGAAGGATAAGGCCGTAGCCCCCAGTGTATCTTTAACTATTTCTCCCGGCTCCAAGCAGGTATTCACAATGGCCTCGGAAGACGGCTCGCTGACCAATATGATCGCAGCCGGAGCCAGAATTCTGGAATCGGCCTGCGGACCGTGTATCGGTATGGGTCAGTCTCCGCCCTCAGGAGGAGTCTCTGTCAGATCATTCAACCGCAATTTCGTGGGCAGGTCCGGCACCAAGGATGCCCAGGTCTATCTGGCCTCTCCGGAAACATGCGTGGCAACCGCCCTTAAGGGCAAAATTACCGATCCCCGGAAGTTGGGCGATTATCCCCGGGTAACTATCCCGACCAAATTCAAAATAGACGACAGAAATATTATTAAGCCCTCCAAAAAGCCGGATCAGGTCGAAGTTGAGCGCGGTCCGAATATCGCCCCGGTACCACTCAGAAGCAAAATGGAGGACATGCTTTCGGCCAAACTGCTCCTGCATCTGGAGGACAATATCACCACCGATCATATCATGCCGGCGGGAGCCAAGATTCTGCCCCTCAGGTCGAATATCCCGGCTATCAGCGAATTTGTCTTCCATTATGTCGATCAGGATTTCCCCCGCAAGGCCAAAGAGGCGAAATCTTCGGCGGTCGTGGGCGGCGAGAATTACGGCCAGGGATCATCCCGTGAGCATGCCGCCTTAGCGCCCATGTATTTGGGAGTCCAGTTCGTGATTGCAAAATCATTTGCCCGAATTCACAAAACCAATCTGGTTAATTTCGGAATCCTGCCGCTGACATTTAAAAATGCCGGTGATTATGATAAGCTCAATGCAGGTGACGATCTGGTGATAAATAACGTTATTTCCAGCCTGGAAAAAGGTGAGGAGCTGGAAGTCGAAAATAAGACTAAAGGCTTCTCGTTCCCTGCTTCCTACGATCTTTCAGATCGCCAGGTGAAAATCCTGCTGGCAGGAGGACTTTTGAATTATACCAAGAAGACTCAGGGCTAATATACAATGACTGAAGCAAAGAAAACTCCTTATTACGATAAACATATTGAAGCGGGCGCGAAGATAGTCGATTTTGCCGGCTTTCAAATGCCTATCCAGTACAAATCCATCAATTCCGAGCATCTCAGGGTTCGTAACTCGGTGGGCATGTTCGACCTCTCGCATATGGGCGAATTCCGTGTCGGCGGTAATGATGCACTCGATTTCCTGCAGAAAATGACCGTAAACGATGTCTCCACTCTTGAGGATAATCAGATACACTACAATTGCATGTGCTATCCTGACGGCGGGATTGTGGATGATCTTCTGGTTTACCACCGGGGCGATCATTTCCTGATGGTGGTCAATGCCGCTTGCCTTGAAAAGGATTTCGAATGGCTCAGACAGCATCTCGAAGGCGCGGTTGAGCTGGAAAATCTCTCCGACCAAACCGGGCTTCTGGCAATTCAGGGACCAAATGCAGAGAATGTTCTGGCCAAAATGACCGACTATAATCTCTCTGAAATGGGATTCTACTGGTCGACCGAAGCCGAAATTGCCGGGGAGAAGGTTCTTTTCAGCCGAACAGGCTATACCGGCGAGGACGGATTCGAGATTTATCATAAGCCTGAAATTGCAGGCAAACTCTGGGAGGCCGCGCTTGAGGCGGGCAAGGAATTCGAAATCGAGCCTATCGGCCTTGGAGCACGCGATTCCCTGCGGATGGAAATGAAATATATGCTTTACGGCAATGATATCGACAAGACCACCAATCCGGTAGAGGCCGGATTATCATGGATTGTAAAGCTGGACAAGGGCGATTTTATTGGCAGGGATGTTATCGCAAAGGTCAAGGAAAACAAGCCGGACAGACGACTGGTTTGCTTTGAACTTCAGAGCAAGGGCATTCCCCGGCACGGATACAAGATCTTTTACGAGGGTGAGGAGGTCGGTCATGTAACCTCCGGCATGTACTCTCCCGTATTGGAAAAAGGCATCGGGCTCGGATATGTACCCCGAAAACGCTCAAAATCCGGCCGGGAGATAGAAATCGAAATTCGCGGTAAACGTGTACCGGCGGTTATCGTAAAACCGCCCTTTTATAAAAACGGTTCTCTGAAAAAATGAACATACGTCTTTTCTTCACCCCTGCCGGTATCGGCGATGAGCAGATCAACGGCAGGACCGCAGTTGTGATAGATATTCTAAGGGCAACCACCGTAGCGGCGGTTGCCCTCGATAATGGCGCGCGCGAGATTATCCCGGCCGCCAATCTGGGAGACGCCACCAGTATTCGCGAGAAGCTGGACCGTTCCACCGTACAGCTTGGCGGCGAACGTGAAGGCCGCAAGGTGGAAGGTTTCGACCTCGGCAACTCACCTTTTGAGTACGATCGTGAAGCTGTCGAGAATAAAACCGTAATTTTGGCTACCACCAATGGTTCTGCAGCAATTCTAAAGGGCGGCGAGGCAAAGCACTGCCTCTCCTGCGCATTCGTGAACCTCACGGCTACCCTGGACAAAATACTCAAGATCGGTAATGATGTGTCTATAATCTGTGCCGGAAATAAGGGCGGATTTTCGCTTGAGGATGCGCTTTGCGGAGGAATGCTTGTTGATAAACTGCTGGCGGCGGACAATGCTGTTGAATTGGACAATGACGCGGCATTCGTGGCCCAGGGGTTATATCACAAACATCGGGAAAATCTGGAGGATGCTTTGCACAAATCGGATCACGGTAAATACCTCGACAACCTCGGATTTGCCAAAGATATCACCTTCTGCGCGCAGGAGGATCACCTCACAATCTGCCCTGTATGGCAATCGGGGCGCCTGACTCTCCAGGAATAAGAATTGAACAATTCCCCTGTTCTGCTGTATTATGAGAAAAGGAGGATTCTTTGAATAAAAGCGTTATTGCGGTAGTTCTTATAATTCTGGCTTTGCCGGTAATATTACAGGCGGATGAAACCACAGAGACATTGCTTCTGGAGGTCAAATCTCTCGAATATGAAGGCGATTCGCAGAATTCGGTAATGGTCTCCTGCGATACCCTGACTCTGATTATGGGCACGCCGATCGAGGCATTTTGCGGCAATTTGAGCCTGGATATTACCTACAGCGGCCGCAACGGTGACGATCTGAGTATACACCTCAGCCATATCCCCCTGCCGCCCAAAAGTTCACCGCATATGAATCGCCTGAAATCGCAAATCGGCATACCGTATATAGTTGATTCGGTGCTGGTAAAGGGCGAGCATGTCTACAAAGTTCTGGCCACGCCGTTGAAAATCGACAGCATGGAAATCAACTGCCGGTTCACGCATAAAGATGAGGATGTTTTCCTATTCGATCCCTCGGCAAACTTCGATATATATTTCGTACCGAATTCTCTCGGAGATATCCACTGGAACGGCGTACGCGATCATCTCGAGATGGAGTTGAAGCGGTTCAACGAGATATTCAGCTTCACCCAGCCGGGTAAGATAAACTTTTATCTTTATCCCTGTGATGCTCCGTACTATGCAGATTTTGACGGCAGGGATTTCGGATTTCATCCCGCCAAAAACAGCATTTACTACGAGTACAGCCATCAAAATCACGGCCTGGCGGTGGAAGCCGTTAACCTGATGAAGCTCTACCGTTACTGGGGCTATTCTCCCAAATTAATGGCTGTGGGCGCGGCTAATCTGACCGAGTTTCATGTCTTCTATGCCCGCGAATACAAAAACAACGAGGGATTATATCCGCTCGAGGATATGTTTGTGTCCAAAGATTTCGACAATCTCGATGATGTACACAAAAGAAGAATTCAGGCCGCCTCGTTTATAGCCTGGCTTTCGGCCAAAATGCCGGTAGATAAATTCAGAAATTTGTATGTACAATCTACCGATTTAACCCTCAAAGAAAAGCTTGAAGAGTTTTCCGGGATGAGCATGGCGGATATCGAAGCCGACTGGCTAAATTTCGTCGACACGGCATCATTCCAGTACGGGTTGTATAATTTCTTTGCCCAGCGCGCCCTGATTCAACGGGATATGTCAGAGGCGATTTATCTTTATGAGCAGGCCTTGGAAGAAAAGCCCTTAGACAGCGCGATGCTTGCCAATATTTATAATGTCTATTACATGGCGGGGTATTATGAAAAATCCGCCGATGCGCTTCATAAACTTGGTGAATATGTTGACGAATCAGATGTCTGGCTGCCAATTGCCAATATGATGTTCGCGAACGGCAAGATTGATTCGGCCCAGTATTATTATAATCAATATGGTGATCAAAGAGAGACATTTGACGAAATCCTGAACTATAAACTCGGCCAGTTGCATTATTTCATGGGCGACTACGACAAGTCCAGGGAGAGCTTTACAATGCTTCTGGACAGCGGGAAATCTATCCCCTTGAAGATTGACGGCCATCTTCATCTGGGCCGCATATACAAACGCGAGGGTAAATCCGACTCGGCTGATACCCAGTTCACACTGGCATTAAACGCCGCCAAAAACCTCTTGTCGCAATACCCCGACAACTCACTGTACAATATGCGGGCGGGCGAGGCGGCCCTTTATCTGGGTGAAGCTCAGGCAGCCCGGGATTACCTTACGCATGCAGAATTCGTGGAGATGCGTCCGTTTTATCTGGGAAGAGCTATGCTGGCAATGGGAATGGCCTACGATCTGCAGAACGACCGCGAAAACGCCAGGATCTATTACAATCGAGTGCTCAAGATACCCTCGGCATACCTCGACAGGCAGGCAGCCGAAAAGCATCTGGACAAACCGTTTAGCATTTAAAGGATAAGATGGGCTTTCTGAATACAACTATACTTCTTCTCTCCGCACTGGCAATAATACCGATCCTGATTCATCTTTTCAACCGCCAGAGAGTGAAACGAATACAGTTCTCCTCCATACGTTACCTGAAATCACTTCAGAAAACCCGCATGCGCAGGCTGAAGTTAAAGCAGATACTTCTATTGATTCTGCGCACGCTTATCATACTGCTTTTGGTCATTGCCTTTGCCCGTCCCACCACAGAGGGCTCATACTCCGCCGCATTGGGAAGCGCGGCTCAGGCCTCGGTTGTGCTTCTGGTTGATAATTCACTTTCCATGTCCACAGAAACCGCCGAGGGCTCGCTTTTCGAACTGGCCAAAACCGAAGCGCTTTCGATTCTGGAAGATTTCCAGGCCAAGGATGAGATTGCGGTCATATCTTTCAGTAAAAATCCGGTAATCGAAACTAACGGCTTTACAACGAACCATACATTCGTCAGAAAGACCCTTTCAGAACTGGACCCGACTCGCACAGCAACAAATCCCGCGCTGGCATTCGAAGCGGCGCTTGATCTAATGCATGAAAGCGACAATCTGGTAAAAGAAATTTATATCTTCTCGGATATGGCCGGACCGTCATGGGAGGCCTTATCGGTAACGAGTGCCGATGAATACGAAAACCTGAAGGTTTATGTCAGCAGGCTGGTGAAAGAGGATTATGAGAATATCAAAGCCGCTAATATCGATTTTGGCAATTCGCTTATTTATCCCGGACGGCCGGTGGATATTTCGGCGGATATCATAAACGAAAGTGACAGGCGTGTGGATAATCTTCTGATCAGCCTTTACATAGATAAAAAGAGGATTTCACAAACCGATATGTCGATCTCGGCCGGAAGCTCGGAAAAGGTCAGGTTCAATAACACATTCGAAAGCCCGGGCGAGCATGAGGGTTTCATCGAGCTCACCGATGACGATTTGATCGAGGATAATCGCGTATATTTCACGATCAATATTCCATCGGAAATCCGCGCCCTTAGCCTGTATGAAAACGAAGGGGATGATTTCTTCGTAAAAATGGCTTTCAAGCCGCTGCCGGAATCGCCCTCACAGATTAATGTCACCTCGGAGCCGATATCGAATCTTCCGACCCTGAACCTGCAAAACTATGACTGCATAATCCTGAGCGCATCCAAGTTTCTGTCGCAGGCCAATATGTCGCAGCTCATGAATTATGTTAAATCGGGCGGCTCTGTGATGGCCTTTATTTCCGACGATAATAATATGCAGGCTTTAAACGAAAGAATCATGCGCCCTGTTTTTGGTGCGGTTATTACCGGCCAGCTTGAAGTCAAAGAGGGAGAGGGTTTCTATCGCCTGAGTTCTCTCGATTTCACACATCCGGTCTTCAGCCGTTTCGGAGAAATTGCCGAGGATTATCTTCCCGAGATAGATTTCTTCAAAATAGTGCAGATTGGACCACCCACAGAGGGCAAAGTGCTTTCGTCATTCTCAATCGGTACTCCCGCCATAATCGATGCTCAATGGGGCAGCGGCAAGATACTGGCGGTCATGAGTTCGGCTTCGGCTGAGGATTCCGACCTGATCAGCCATCCCTTCTTCGTGACCTTCATGAACCGTGCGTTGGAATACCTGGCCTACGATATAAACCGCCTGCGCGAAAATTTCGTTACCGGAGAACCGATTACCAAGACCATTCTCAACATAAATCCCGAAAAATCGGTCGAGATAATTACGCCTTCAGATAATAAAATCTATCCCGCCTATAATTTCTCCGGCGCGGAACTCAACCTGACGATTCCGCCCATCCCCTCCAACGGCATTTCCAGCATTGCGGTCGACGAACAGCCGGTGGAGAGTTTTGCTGTCAATTTTCCAGTCGATGAATCGAGCGGGAATTTTCTGGAGGTTGACGATTTGAAGGAAGCCGCCCCGGAATACGAGATTATCAAGCTTCCGCCTGATGGCGACCATGCCCAGATAATTCAGGAAAGCCGTCTGGGCAAGGAATTCTCCAAAATATTTTTCATCCTGGCCCTGCTCTTACTGGCGGCCGAGATGCTTCTGGCGCGCTCATCACAGGAGCCCGCAACTGAAACTACGTAGACGATTCCTTTTGACAAATCTCAGGACTTTGCTAAATTCTCCCCATGCGACAGGTGTATCTGGAAAATATTCATAAGTCCTATCCCAATCGCCATATTCTATCGGGACTCTCATGGCAGATTAATCACGGTGAGAAATATGCCCTTGTGGGGCGCAACGGCGTGGGCAAAACTACCCTCTTCCGGATTATTAAAGGCGAAATTACGCCGGATGAGGGCAGTGTTCTACGCGCCAAAAACCAGAAAATCGGCTATATGCCGCAGGAAGCCGAAATCGAAAGCGGCAAAACTCTCTGGCTGGAGCTTCTGGATGCCTTCAGTGATCTATTGGCGATAAAAGATGAAATCAAAGAGCTGGAAGATACGATTGCGGAAAATGCTGATGATCAGGCGGCACTGGAAAAATACGGCAAGCTCCAGGAGGAGTTCGAGATTAAAGGCGGTTTTGATTACGAGGAGAAAATAAAAATTGTACTGCTCGGCCTGGGATTTCCAGAGGAGGTCTGGCTGAAAGAAGTCAAAAAGTTTTCCGGCGGTGAAAAAAACAGAGTATTTCTGGCCAAAATCCTTCTTGAGGAACCCGATCTTCTGCTTCTTGACGAGCCCACCAATTATCTCGATATAGAATCAACACAATGGCTGGAGGAATATCTATCGGCTTTTAAAGGCAGCGTGATTATAGTATCACACGACCGCTATTTTATGAACCGCGTGGCACAGAAAACAGCAGAACTAACCAGCCGAGGGCTGGAGATATATCACGGCAATTTCGATTTTTATGAAAAGGAATCGGAAATACGGCACCGTCTTGCTCAAAAAGCATACGAGCATAAAGCCGAGGAGATCGAACGAATCAAGGACTTCATTCAGAAGAATATAGCCGGACAAAAGACCAAGCAGGCGCAATCTCGAAGGAAGATGCTTCAGAAGATGGATCCGCTGGAAAAGCCGCACGAGGACATACAGAAGATGAAACTCGATATTCAGTCCTCGGGCCGAAGCTGGCAGAAGATTCTGGAGATCGACGGCTTATCTAAATCATTTGATCACAAGCAGCTTTTTAATGATGTCAGCTTCAAAATCGAACGCGGCGAGAAAGTGGGGCTTATAGGCCCCAACGGCTCTGGCAAAACCACACTGATACGAATGATTACCGGGCAGGCCGAAGCGGATTCGGGCGAGATAAATATCGGCAATAATGTTGAATACACATACTACGATCAGGAGCTGGTCGGGCTGGATATGGATGCTGATGTTATCGACGTCATCTGGGAGGAAAAACCGCAGGCCTTAGCCGAGGAGTTGCGTTCATACCTGGGACGTTTCTTATTCACGGGCGAGGATATCTTCCGTCCCGTCAAATCACTGTCGGGCGGTGAGAAAAGCAGGCTTTCGCTGGCTAAGATATTCGTCAATCCGGCAAATTTCCTGATTTTAGACGAGCCCACAAATCATCTCGACATCCCCTCGGTCAAAATGCTCGAGCAAGCCTTAAATGATTTTAACGGTACGGTGCTGGTTATCTCCCATGACCGCTATTTCCTCGACAACACCGTCAAAAAGATTTATGCTGTCGAAAACCGAAATGTCAGAGAATACCTGGGCAATTTCTCTTACTACTGGGAAAAACGTATGCAGCGCGAGCAGGAGGCGCTGAAAAAGCCGCGCAAAAAGGAAAGCTCCGATACCAAGGCGGCCTGGGAGAAGCTAAAGGATCAGCGTCGGCACCAGAAACGCGTCAAGCGTGCCGAGCATCAGATTGTCCTGACAGAAGCCAAAATCGAGGAGATCGAGGCTATGCTGGTCGATCCGGATCTGGCCTCGGACTGGGAAAAACTGGCCTCGCTGGAAAAGGAAAAGGCCGAGATGGAGAAAATGCTGGAAGGGCTTTATGAGGATTATGAAGAACTCACCGGCTAAAAAGATTATCGCTTTCAACGGCTCTCCTGTTAAGGAAAGCAATACCGACCTGCTCACGCAGGAAATAATCCGTGGCGCCGTGGAGCATGGTTTTGAGCATGAGCATGTCTACCTCAATGATCTGGATATCCTGCCCTGCCAGGCCTGCGGAGAATCGCCGGGCGAGAAGCTCTGCTTTTTCGAGGACGACCTTTTTCCGTATCTGCGTAAATTCGCCCAATGCGATATTGCCGTTATATCCTCCCCTGTTTATTTCGATACTGTCAGCGCCCAGACAAAGCTTTTAATCGACCGCTGCAACTGCTTCAAGCCCTTAGTCGGATACGAGACAGGCAATTTTGAATTCGCCGATCTCGATCTTAGGCCGCGTCTGGGAATAATAGTGCTGGTCGGCGGTGAACGTGAGAAATTCGAGCATGCCCTAACGGTGGTCAAAGGCTTTTTTATCTGGTGTAAAGTCAAGCTGTTCGACCAGATAATCTATGCTCATCCCTACTACACCAAAGGCGCTGTCAGAAAAGACAGCGATATTCTGCGAAAAGCATTCGAGATCGGCAGAAAAGCGGCGCGGTCGTTAATCACAAAATAGCCTAAACTTTCCACTTGAATATATGTTGTATTAAAACAGAATATTAAATGCCATTATCGGAGGTAATCGCATAAAGCCCTTGGCTTTTTGCTTTTAATTCATTTTTTATTCGAAAAATAATATATTATAATTTCTCCAAAAAAATGGGGAGGGTACATGAAAATTAAGGACATTCTCGAACAACACGGCAAGCGTGAGATATTTAAGGTCAAGCCGGAGACATTGATTAAAGATGGCCTTGAGATAATTATGAAAAACAGGGTCGGTGCGCTTCTGGTTACCGATGAGGATGACAAGCTGGCCGGCATTATAACTG
>WJIM01000437.1 GCA_014730285.1 Candidatus Zixiibacteriota bacterium | reverse complement strand
TTAACCCGGCGGGCGCCCTGGGTGAAAATTATTCTCGCACCGGTGCATGTGCAGGGCGAGGGCGCGGCCGAGGAGATCGCACGGGCGATCGGAAATTTCAAACGCTACAAGGCGGTTGACCTGATAATCACCGGACGCGGCGGCGGCAGCCTGGAGGACTTGTGGGCGTTCAACGAGGAGGTTGTGGCCAGAGCGATTTATGATTCCGAGATTCCGGTCGTCTCGGCAGTGGGACATCAGATCGATTATACGATCTCGGATTTTGTTGCCGATCTTCGTGCCCCCACACCCTCGGCGGCCGCTGAGCTTACTGTTCCCGATATTGCCGATTTAAGGGCGGTATTGAGAAATGTGCGGCTGAAACTCTCGCGCGGGGCAATGGCTTATATCGAGCTTGCGAGGGAAAAGCTCTCGGGATTGACAAGGTCGCCGGTGTTCAAAAGGCCGATGGAATTGGTATACGTCCGTCAGCAGGAGATCGATGATCTGAAATTGTCTCTGCAGAAAAGCATGACCGCTTATATGAAATATCAGAAGCAGGAGTTGTCGTCAATGACCGAAAAGCTGGCGGCGCTTTCACCTGAGGGGATTTTGAAGCGGGGGTATGCTGTGGTGAGATCGATTCCTGAAGGTGAGATTTTGAAAAAAGCGGAGGAGACCTCGAAGGGAAAAGGCGTCAGCATAAAACTATATAAGGGCATGCTGGATGCTACGGTGGATGAGGTCAAGAAAGAAAGCGATTGACTTGGGACAAAAAGAAATTAGTTTATTTCTTTATCGAAGGATAATTTATGGCTGAAACTGGAAAGAAAAAAGATATAGATTTCAAGGCCGGAGTAGAACGACTGGAAGAGATCGTAGAGGATTTGGAAAGCGGCGAGACCGATCTCGAGGAAGCGCTGAAGGTCTTCGAGGAGGGGATCAAGATATCCCGCAGTCTTTCGGAGAAGCTGGAGAAGGCCGAGAAGCAGATTCGCAAGCTGGTCGAGCAGTCGGACGGTGAGCTTACGACCGAGGTGATGGAAGAAATTGAAGAAGAGTAGTATGGCAGAGTTTAAGCTCGACCCGGCCTGGGAAAAGGATATTGCCGAAAAGCAGGAATTTGTCAACCTGTGGCTGGAACGTCTGCTTCCGCCCGAGGATTCGGTGCCGGTCGAACTTCACGAGGCGATGCGGTATAGTGTGATGGCAGGCGGCAAGCGTTTCCGTCCACTCCTGGCGCTGTATGCTTACGAGCTTTCCGGTAAAGATCCGGTTTCAGCTGTCAGACCGGCCTGCGCTCTGGAATATATCCACACCTATTCATTGATTCATGACGACCTGCCGTGCATGGATGATGACGACCTCAGACGCGGCCGTCCCACGGTGCACAAAAAATTCAATGAGGCGATTGCGGTTCTGGCCGGGGATGCTCTTCATGCCTACGCTTTCGAGCTTCTGGCGTCCTCCGGAAATTCGAGACTTGTGAGTGAAGTCGCAAAAGCGATCGGCACCTATGGTATGCTGGGCGGTCAGATTTGCGATATACTGGCCGAGAATAGAGAGATAGATATCGAAGAGCTAAGGCATATTCATTCACATAAGACCGGGGCATTGATCCGCGTCTCACTTCGAGTGGGGGCGATTTTAGCCGAGCTGGGCGAGAATGACCTGGAACTGATTTCGAACTATGGCGCCAAGATCGGGCTGGCCTTTCAGATCGTGGATGATATTTTAGATGAGATTTCAGACACCGAGACATTGGGAAAAACGGCAGGCAAGGATAAAGAAAGCGGCAAGGCAACCTATCCCCGTACGGTCGGGCTCGAGAAATCCCGCGAAATGGCAGAGCAGTTGATCCTATCAGCCAAGGACGACCTCTCCCGCATGAGTATGCCCGCAGATGTCTTCCATATCTTCGCCGATTTGATTATTTCGAGACAGTATTAGAGATTGATTTTGATGAAGTGTAGGTCAAATCTCTGTGAGATTTGACGGATGTTTCCCCTTAAAACAATCATAGCTGGATGACCGGCTTAAACCCACATTTTCGTGTGAGCTGCCGGGTGTGTGCACTAAAGAAACTATATATATTCAAATTCAATATTGCTCTATGTCGCTGTTTTTTTTAATATTCAAGAATGTAATTTGAGGTTGATTATGCAGGACTCAAAATTTAATAGTAAACATTTTTTAATCATATTTGTCATATTAATAATCCTTCATTCTTTTCTTATAATGAATCTCAGATTCATTCCTTTTGTAGACCTGCCCAATCATCTCGCTGCCGCCACAATTTATAAATTCTATGAAGAAGATTCGAATAGCTTTGATAATTACTACCAGGTAGATCCGGAATTACGCCCAAATACTTTTCATTTCTATTTTTGCAGCCTACCAATATTTCCATCTGTAGAGTTTGCAAACAAAATATTTTATATAGTATACATTGTCCTTTTCCCTCTATCTGTCTTATTTCTTATAAGAAAGACTAACGGTAATCCATGGATATCTTTGCTTTCATTCCCTTTGCTTTATAGCTTTAGTATTGGCTGGGGCTTTGTGGGATTTACTATGGCAATCCCGGTGATCCTATTTATGCTTGGTCTTAAAATAGACTATTTTCAGAAGATCACACCAAAGAATTCAATAATATTATCAGCCTTATTTGTTATCCTGTTCTTTATCCATGGCATTGCAGCATTATTTGCAGTGCTTATCTTCCTTATTCTGGCAATCGCATATTGTAATAGATCCCCGATGAGATTAGTGAAGTCACTTTTGATCCTGCTGCCATTTGTGACTCTTTATATATTTTGGTATAATGTCAAATCCGGGGGATACAGTTTCACAGAAGTTACATCGTATCTATCGGACTACTATTCGTCTCAATACTTTGAGCGTTTCACAGACAGATTTGGATTGATAATATTACATAATAATCGCTTATTCGAGGGGATAGCCGGCACATTATTCTCATTAGTCATATTTTTGGCAATTGCATTTCCTTTGTTATCGGAGATTAAAGCCCATGGAAAAGCATTAATATCCAGAATAAAGAAGGATTCAAAGAAATTCATTTTCATATTCGGAATAGTGTCATTATTATGCTGTTTCTTTCTGCCCCGCGATGTTCTTTTAGATCCCAGCCTCCTGTATCAACGATTTGCGATATTCTTCGTCTTATCCATTCTCATATTGGGAGGCTCACATATATTTAAGCGCCATAAAAATAAAATTATTTTCGGGATTATTGCGCTCTGTATCGTTCATTTTGCATTATATTCACAATATTTTCTAAATTTTCAGAATGAAAATAAGGTATTTAACTCGAAGTATTTCCCTGAAGGCAGGAAAGATGCAAAGCTTGCATATATGCCTATCGATATAGGTTATCGCGGTCACCCTGTTTACATCCATTTTCAAAACTACTATATAATCTGGAATAAAGGCATTGCAACAACAGCTCTTACTCAGTATGTCTTTGGGGCGGTGAAAAGAAAAGCGGATCGCAAGACTCTGCCTCCTCATTCTGCCTGGATGAGTATCGCTGACGAGTATTATGGTCAATATCAAAATATGGATTATATCTTATTTCGAGGTGATATGAATGCGGATTTGGCCATGCATCTTATAAAAGCAGAGGGATTCAAACTGCTGAAATTTGATGGTACATGGGGTTTGTTCGGGAAGTCCCGTTAAGGAGTATTGTAGTTGCATTTAGATATGAGCTCAGTGAGTCTTCAGGCTATATTAGTATAATTCCTCTAAGCTGTTTCACGGCCTTCTGAATTTTCATTAATTTCATTTGTAGCTTTCCTGTGATTGAAAATGCTTTACATTTCAATCCTGTGGCTCACCTGCAAAGTTGGGGCGAAGCTGTCGATTTGACTGCTATGGTTATTTCAAGATCAGCCATAGCTGGATGACCGATTAAACCCACATTTTCATGTGGGATACCAAATGGTATTTTCTACTATCGTGGCGCCAGGTTCTCCAACCTGGCCCAATCGTCGGGAAAGGGTTCCTGGCGGCATGAAGCTTTGCTGATTAACACGCCCATAGCATTCCTTGGATCCGGCCATTGACGGATTTGGGCGTGCCACCCTTGATATAACAGACCACACATCCAAAACTTGCCAAATTAAATAAAACCTATTAGATTG
>WJIM01000436.1 GCA_014730285.1 Candidatus Zixiibacteriota bacterium | reverse complement strand
GTTTTAAATTGTCTATGGTATATGGTGTTAATTCGGGGAAAGAAGCCATTATCTTACCCCGGATTAGATATCTACTTTGAAGTCGTGTTTTCTCGAATCAACAATACCTGATTTACGCATATCCAGAGTCATTTTATAGGTTTTCTCTAGATTTTTCATAATCTGCTTGCTGCCACTATTCGTGGAAGCATAGCTGGCAGCTTTGTCAATTAATTCCTGATCTCTCGCCTTTTTCATCTTTCTCTCCTCTTATTGCCTTGATCTCTTTCCATCTTATAAATCGGCAATTGATTAATACTATTTTAACAATAGTAACTGGCCTATCAAAATCCGCGATATTCTACGTAGTTACTTGAAATAATGTTGTCAAATTTTGATTATTATTGTCGAATTCTAAGAGGTGATTGCACTCCCAATATCTTCAGGTTTGGGATTATTATGCCAAATACTATCAAATTGTCAAGAAAAAACTACAGATTTAAACCATTATTATTTCCCTGCATTGCAATGTTTTAATCCCAAGGGGCAATTTAAGAGATAAAGTATATTCGCAAAGTCCTTATTGATTTATTATTTATTTCTATTAAAAATATACTCCCAATCTCTAATTAACATTGCATTTGTATACAATATGATTCATTGTGGAAATACTTGAGAATAGGTTTGTCCATCAATATAACTGGGGTGGCAGGATTCGAACCTGCGATGCGAGCTCCAAAGGCTCGTGTCTTACCACTTGACGACACCCCAATAAAGCCTACGGCTTCATATATTACTGGGAATCGGTGCCGGAAGCAAGTGATTTTTCAGCCGATTGCTCGGACGCTCTGTCATACTCTTCCAAGACTTTGTCCTCGATGTTCTTACGCATCTCGGAATTGATTGGATGAGCGATATCCTGGTGAGAGCCGTCAGGCCTTTTGCGGGATGGCATGGAGATGAAATATCCCCCGGCACCTTTGATGATTTTCAAGCCCCGAACAACAAAGGCGCCGTCAAAGGTAATATTGGCAAAAGCTTTAAGCTTCTCCTCGTTGCGCAAGGTGATCCTTACTTCAGTTATTTCCATTGTGCCTCCAGGAAGCTGCTGTTTAGCTTCGGAATTGGCAATACAACCTGGTATGCCCCAATACCGTTGCTTCGATTTTCAAATCTGCTTTTATAACTGCTTAAAGCCGACAGTAATCCCAAATTGGGAAAAATTTCAAATTTTCTAATACAGTTCTAACCCAAACCCGATGGGATGGTTTTTTACAGCCCTCTATTGTATCAAAAGTTGCCCAAACAGCGTTGTCATAAATAAATTAAACATCTGAATCTCAATGTCAAGCGAAAATATGTAGCATGTGTGCAATGTTTTGCAGGATCAATAGAAAATGTCGCATTAAAATAAGACAAACTTCCCGGTTTACCCTATCCCATTAATATTGGATTGACATTCCGGAGGACTACAATATATTTACGGATTAAACATTTTTGGAGGGAGAGTTTTATGCGTGCCTTAATAACCGGAATTACCGGTCAGGATGGTTCCTATCTGGCGGAATTTCTGCTCGAAAAAGGTTATGATGTTTATGGGATGGTGCGTCGTTCATCGACAGAAAACTTCGAAAGAATCAATCATATCAAAGACAAACTCAATTTCGTACAGGGCGATCTTCTGGACTACAATTCCCTCTCATCGATAATCAAGACGGTTAATCCGGATGAGGTTTATAATCTTGCCGCACAGTCGTTTGTGCCGACATCATGGACACAGCCCAGCCTGACCGCAGAATTCAACGCTGTCGGAGTTACGCGCCTCCTTGAGGCAATACGCGATCATAATGTGAAAATAAAATTCTATCAGGCCTCCTCCTCCGAGATGTTTGGAAAAGTGCGCGAGGTGCCGCAGAGCGAGAAAACCCCGTTCTATCCACGTTCACCCTACGGTATCGCAAAGGTATACGCCCACTGGATCACTGTCAATTACCGTGAATCATATAATATGTTCGCCTGCTCGGGGATTTTGTTTAACCACGAGTCTCCCCGGCGTGGGCTTGAATTTGTCACCAAGAAGATTACCGATGCTGTGGCCAGGATTAAACTTGATCTGGCCAGTGAGCTCAGGCTTGGAAATCTGGAGGCCAAGCGTGACTGGGGTTATGCCGGTGATTATGTGCGCGCTATGTGGATGATGCTGCAGCAGGATGAGCCGGATAATTTCGTAATCTCGACCGGAGAGAACCATTCAGTTAAGGAATTTGTCGATATTGCCTTCGATCATGTCGATCTAGATCCGGGCAAATATGTCAAGGTCGATGAACGTTTTCTGCGGCCCGCCGAAGTCGATCATCTCCTGGGCGACTCCACCTATGCCCATGAGAAGCTGGGATGGAAGCCGGAGGTATCGTTCGATGAGATGGTCAGGATGATGGTCGATTACGATCTCGAAAAATACAAGAAGATAAAAGAGAGCAGTTGATGAAAGCTCTGATCACAGGCGTGCCCGGTTTTGCTGGATCGCATCTGGCTGAAAATCTTCTGGGGCATGGTTATAAAGTCTATGGCACACATCTTCCCGGAGAAAGCCTGAGGAATTTGAGTGAGTGCCGAAATAGGATCGAGCTCTTTCCCATGGATTTCCACAAGCCGGAAAAGATTCCATCGCTTTTGAAAAATATCAATCCCGATTATATCTTCCATCTGGCTGCATTGCCGTCTGTGGGTGGATCGTTTCTCGATCCGCATGAAACATATCTCGTGAATTTCATGGGCACCTTCCATCTTCTGCAGGCCGTGCTCGACCTGAAAAAGCTCCGGAAATTTATCATGGTCTCGTCTTCGGATATTTACGGCGTGGTCAGGAAAAACGATCTTCCGATTAAAATAAACCATCCTCTCCGGCCGGTTTCGCCCTATGCTGTTTCAAAAGCTGCCTGTGATATGATGGGTTATCAGTATTTCAAAAACTACGGTCTGCCTGTGGTGCGGGTTCGTTCATTCTCTCATTCCGGACCGCGTCAGGCACGAGGATTCGTAATTCCCGACCTGAGTTTCCAGATCGCCCAGCTCGAAAACTCGCGAAAAAAGCAAAAAGTAATCAAAGTAGGCAATCTCAAGGCACGTAGAGATATATCGGATGTCAGGGACATTGTCGACGGCTACCGTCTGGCAGCCGAGAAGGGAAGGCCGGGCGAGGTTTATCAGCTTTGCAGCGGGAAAGCCCACGCAATCTCGACGTTGTTAAATAAATTGATCAAGCTGTCGAACGATGATATTAAGACCGAGATCGACCAGAGACTATCGCGTCCGACCGATCTTCCGGTGCTAAAGGGGGACGTTTCCAAAGCCGAAAACAAACTGGGGTATAAAAGGAAGTACTCGATTAACGATACATTAAAAGATTGCCTGGATTATTACAGATCGCTTCAAGGAGGATAAAGTGGCGGATCTTCATAGCAAATTGAAAAATAAAAAGGCCGTGGTGGGAATAATAGGACTTGGATATGTCGGCCTTCCGCTGGCGGTTGAATTCGCGCAAAATGGTCTCAAGGTTATTGGATTCGATATTGCCAAAGAGAAAGTCGATCTCATAAATTCCGGTAAATCGGATATTGGCGATGTTACCTCGGAAACCGTTAAGATTCTGGTCGATTCGGGCATGCTTTCCGCCACCGACGATTTTTCCGAACTCAAATCGGTCGACTGCGCCGCCATATGTGTACCCACTCCGCTATCCAAGACCAAGGATCCCGATGTCGCTTTTATCCTGAGCGCCATGGATCAGATCCAAAAATACGTACATAAAGAGATGCTTATCGTGCTGGAATCGACTACCTATCCCGGTACCACCGAGGAATTGATACTGCCGCGACTGGAGGAGAAGGGACTGAAGGTTGGAAAAGACTTTTACCTGGCCTTTTCGCCGGAACGGATTGATCCGGGGAACAAGCATTTTCATACAGCCAACACC
>WJIM01000435.1 GCA_014730285.1 Candidatus Zixiibacteriota bacterium | reverse complement strand
TCTTGAAGTATATGATGTGCGTCCCCAGTCGTTAAAATGGCGATATCAGGCTTTAAGAGGCACTCACCGTATCAACGGATGATACGGTGGGTTTTTATAAAAATAAGCAGAGTAACAATAGGTCAGACTCATCCAAAATTCATCCAGAGAATCCGCCCACCGTTTCGCAGAGTTGTCGTTTGCATCAGAGTTGCCCCGCTGTTGTCGGCAAGTGCAGGCATAAGCTGGACATGAAACTGAGACAGTACGACTGAAACGGTGGGCCAGATATTAAAAAGCCCGCCATTTTTACGGCGGGCCTTTATGATTCAAATTTATTTGATCAACAGTCGGGGATACCATCCCCGTCAAAATCGCAGGGCGCATACCCATCGATAAATATATAATTCAGCAGCCAGACAGCATCACTTATATTGATAACCCCGTCACAGTTGACCTCTCCCGAGGGATATGGATCGGGTGGCAAGCCGCCCATAAATACATAATTTATTATCCATACAATATCGACCAGGCTTATCTTTTCATCATTATTGGCGTCCCCGCACAAATAATCGGGGTATACAACGCTGATGCTGAACACTGCGGTATCCTTCAAAGGCGGATTGGCGGCATCCGCCATCTCCATTTTAAAGTTAAAGCTTGATGGCCAATTGGGAGCGCCTGTCAGCCTGCCGATTGTATCTCCCTCGAAAATCAGTCCGTAGGGAAATTGGCCGGATATTTTTTTCCACGAATAAGGTTTTTCTCCGCCAAAGCCATCAAACTGATAAAAGTACTCCACCCCAATCAATCCTGTTGGAGGCCCTTCACCCGCTATATGAATCCTTCCGTCACATCTATCGCCCACACCGTCATTATCCTCATCTCCCTGATCGGCATTCGGCTCCTCGGGACAGTTATCACAGGCATCACCTACCATATCGCCGTCGAAATCAATCTGACCGATATTGGGAACCATTATGCAATTATCCTGTGAATTGGCAATGCCGTCCTGATCGAAGTCATCAGTCTCCGAGATAGTATAGATCAAAGCCAGCGCCCCCTTAATCATGCGTGTGGTATAATCGAAATTTACATAGGTAGTGCTGTCATGGATCGAATGCCAGTTATAAGAAAATTCATGCTCATGCAAAAAAACTGCATTATAGCCAAGTTCTATAAACGGAAAATGGTCAGATCCGGCAGACCATCCACCCAGATATCCCTGAATCCCAATAAGGGGCGAAGCTATGTCGATCCATAGCTGTGCATAAAGGTCGTTATCACCGTGATACAACACCGCTTCATCAGTGTTTTCGAAATGTCCGATCATATCCATGTTGAACATGAACAGGATATCATCCCCGCGGCTTTTGGCGGTATTGGCATAATGCTGCGATCCGAAGAGCCCCCACTCCTCCGCATCAAAGGCAATGAATACCAGAGTCACATCGGTCTCCATATCCGCCAGAACCCGAGCTATCTCCATTACTCCCACTGTACCGGTGCCGTTATCATCGGCCGCAGGTGAATTCGGGACGCCGTCATAGTGTCCGCCGATTATAATCTGTACTTCCGGATAAACCGCGCCCTCTTTAACCGCGACCACGTTGTAGCATGGCTTCACACCGCCGTAAACATCTGCCTCAAAATAATCCGTGTAAACCGAATCGTAGCCGAATTGCTGGAATCTCGATTCCAGCCAATCGCGAGCGGCATACCCGGAATCTGTCCCGGCAACTCTGCGGTAAAATGCCTGCAGTCGGTATAAATAAGATTCCACCGAGTCCTGCTCCACCAGACTCAATATTGAGTCAATGTCATGGGGTTGATAGGAAAGATCCCTTTTATAGGCCTGCGGCTCGGAATATTTAACCGGTATGTTTTCTTTTCGGAGAGGTAGGAGCTCCGGTACCTGCTTATCATATTCAAGATCTTCCGGCTCAACTAATAACAGCCTTAGATCATCTTTTTCATATAGCAGCTCAAATTTATTCAGGTTTTGATTATCCCTTCTACGGTCAAGCGCCAGGTTTTCAATGCTAATGTCTTCGGCAAGCACCTCGGTTTGCAGCCCGGTATCCAATAACTCTCTGTTATCGGCCAGCACAAGATGCTCATTGCCAAGCCTGAGAATCACATTTGCCTCAGAATTTCTGAGATTTTCAGCTTGGCCTTTATTTTGGACTCTAACCAGTATTAGATCAGATGCTGCTGCGGTGGAAAGAGCGATTGACAAAATACTTAGAATTAAAACAATTTTCCTTTTCATGTGCATTCCCCTGTTTTGACTTCCATCAAATGCATGACGGATCAGGCACAAGCCCGTTCAATCAAAATAAAAAGTAAAAGTACTTTGAAAATATAACATTAAAGTGACAGGTAATGTTTGCAATCTGCCAGAAATTTACTGCAAACTCGGAGATTGTCAATAATAATAATCCCTGCTAATCATAAGCTTATGATAGAAGAGAAGGGGAATGCATATTATATACGATAATATCCAATAACGGAAGGTTCCTTATTATCGGCCGCCGATTATTCTGGCCGGCAAGAAGAACATAGCCTTTACAAATGCCAGTACTCCGCCGACCGCAAATCCCAGAAGCATAAACGGCAATAGCAGAAGCCAGATTATCGGATAAAGTATCAGGGCCGCAATCGCTATGGGCCAGCAGATAACGAACAGAATGCACCAGAGAATAAAAGTAAACATATTTATAACCTCAAATAATATACACTCATATCAGTCCATTATTCAATTTAACAGCAAATAAGAATTGACCAGTCATTTATCCGATTAATCGGATTTTACTACGCGTCCGGACGATCTCTCCCTGACATTCAGTGAAGGGCTGCCGCTGTAATACACCGAGCCGCTGCTGCTTAAGTTCGCCTCGAGATTTTTGCCGACATCCACATAGGCATTACCGCTGCTGGAGATTTTAATCACCGCTTGATCGGCATTCAGATCGGAGGCTTTGTAATCGCCGGAGCTTGAAATCGATATATTCTGACGGGGCGCGCTGCCTCTTTTGATAATGATATCGCCTGAACTCGAAATTCGGGCGTATACCTCGGATGATTCCAGGCGATCGATGTGAATATCCCCGGAACTGCTGACTCTGGCCTCGAATGCCGGGGCGGTAACATCACGAAGATCGATATCGCCGGAGCTGCTGACGCTTAAATCGATTCTTTCGGCATTCACATCGCCAATCGAAGCATCTCCGGAACTGCTTATCCCGATCTCAAGCCTGGAGCATTCCAGATTACCCATTTCCAAATCTCCGGAGCTGCTGATGGAAACCTCGAAATTATCGGATGTTACATCCGGGGTATGAACATCTCCGCTGCTGGATATCCGCACATAATCAAGCGATTCCAGTGTAACATAAAAATTAAGAGCTTTATCCGTCTCTATGCTATAACCGTCCTTCGTATCCACCACAAGAACATCATTTTTGATATAAACCTCAAAGTATTCATGCAGGTTTTCCTGTGCCTCCATTACAAAAGACTCATTGGCGCCGAATTCAACATACATATCACCGACGGTAGCCAGATGCACCCCCGTAAAGCCTTTCACATCTCTTTCGCTTTCTACAACAACACCCGTGCCCTTGATTTTCTCGTATCCCCCCAGCAGGTCGAGACATCCTGAAGAAAAGAATACTACCAGTGCCATAAGCGCAACCAGCATTTTGCTTCCGTGTAAATTCATTGTCTCACACTCCCTTATTTTATTAAACATTATTTTATATATCCACCTATACGGAACTCAGCAAAAAATGATACAAAGATCTGGAATTCCGAATTTAAATCCTCTGTGGAATATAAGACCGGTGATTCGAGGAAATGTTGCGGTTAATTTTTTTGTGAGAGTCTGCCGGGAAGCTGCTGGTT
>WJIM01000434.1 GCA_014730285.1 Candidatus Zixiibacteriota bacterium | reverse complement strand
TTTGCTGATATGCAAGATAAAAATAAAAACCAGCACAGCGAGCTCCAGTATCTGAAAGGGGTCGGTCCCAAAAAAGCTAAACTATTGAAAGAGGAGGGAATTGAGACAATTCCCGATTTGCTATACTACTTTCCGAGGAAATATCTTGACCGCACCAATGTCAAAAAAATTGGCAGTTTAAGTGTCGGGGATCAGGCCACGGTATTGGGCAAGGTGCTGACCTCGGGAGTGATACCGGGCAGGAAGAAGATATTCGAGGCGATTATCTCGGACGGTTCGGGGAATCTATCGCTGGCATGGTTTCGCGGACATAATTATCTGAAAAATATTATAAAAAAAAATGTCGTGCTTTCGGTTACCGGAGAGGTCGGCGAATTTCGCGGGCGCAATATGGTTCATCCAGAGTACGAAATCCTGCAGGATATCGGAGACTCAGAAAATCTTCTTCATACGGTCGGAATCGTCCCCTTGTACAGCTCCAATTCGGCCTGGATGCGTGCGGGGCTGAACAGCCGCGGCTTGCGTCGAATCATTAATAATGCCATGGGAATATATGCCGATAAGCTCAAGGATGTTATCCCGCAAATGATACGAACTGAGCTGAAACTGCCGGCGATTAATCAATCCCTGAAGCAAATCCATTTCCCTGAATCAGAAAAATCATTAAAGGAAGCGCGCAACAGATTCGCCTTCGAGGAGCTTTTTCTTCTGCAGACCGCTATTTCGATCATTCATCAGAAATACCAGAAGCAAAAGAAGAAACATCAATATCAGATCCCCGGTGAATTACTTCAGAAATTCAAACACAACCTTCCCTTCAAGCTGACCTCTGCACAGGCCCGGGTACTGGGTGAGATATTCGATGACATGAAGTTGGAAACGCCCATGAACCGTCTGCTCTTGGGGGATGTTGGCTCGGGTAAGACAATAGTAGCGGTAGCCGCCATATTATATGCGGTCGAAAACGGCTGTCAGGCTGCCTTTATGGCGCCCACTGAACTTTTGGCCGAGCAGCATTTTAATACAATCTCCGCAATTCTCGAGCCGCTGAAAATTAGGATTGGCCTTCTTCTCGGATCACAGAAAGCGGCGCAGAAAAACAGAATGCAAGAGATGATAAAGGCCGGTGAGGTAGATATTATAATCGGCACCCACGCTTTGATTTCGGAAAATGTCGATTATCATAAATTATCGCTGGTGGCAATAGATGAGCAGCACCGGTTCGGTGTGGCTCAGCGTGCACGATTACGCGGCAAGGGCGACAATCCCGACCTCCTGGTAATGACCGCCACTCCGATCCCGAGAAGTCTGGCATTGACAGTTTACGGCGACCTCGATCTTTCCACAATAGACAAACTTCCTCCGGGAAGGAAGCCAATCAAGACCGCAGTCCGGCATGATTCAGCCAGAGACAAGGTATATGATTTCATCAAAGAAGAGCTTTCCATAGGCAGGCAGGCATACATAGTTTATCCCTTGATCGAGGAGTCCGAAAAAATGCAGTTGAAGGCTGCCAGCGAGGAATATGAAAGGCTGTCGGAGGATGTCTTCCCGGAACACAAACTGGCCCTGATGCATGGCCGTTTGACTCCCGAGGAAAGAGACAGCATCACCAGGGACTTCCGCGCAGGCAGAATCGATATCCTTGTGGCCACTACTGTAATAGAGGTTGGTGTGGATGTCCCAGATGCCACTATCATGATGATCGAGAACGCCGAGAGATTCGGGCTTTCCCAGCTTCATCAGCTTCGCGGACGTGTGGGACGCGGAGCCGATCAGTCCTACTGTATACTGATTACCGGTTCAAAGTCGACTGACACCGCCTCCGAGCGTCTGGCTGCCATAGCCTCAACTCAGGACGGATTCAAAATTGCGGAATTCGACCTGCGTTTAAGAGGACCGGGGGAATTTCTGGGAGAACGGCAGCACGGCCTGCCGGAATTTAGATCTGCGGATATTATCAGGGACCTGGATTTATTGAAAATCGCCCGAAAATATGCGTTTGACATAGTGTCAAAAAAAATTAAATTACCCAGAGAGGAGCTGTCATCCTTAAAAAACGAGGTCATGAAAAGATATTCCGGCATGTTCGAGAATCTTGCCGCCGGTTAAGATGGAGGTGAAATGTCCAAGTATGAGAAGCTGACGGAAGCCGCTGAGCTTGCGCAGAAGATCGGCGATTATATGAAGGAAATACAACAGGACATTAGCGACTATGATCTCAGCCGTATGCTGAAAAAGGTGGAAGCGGAAGTTATCGATCTTCAACACAATCTTTCCATAGCGGTCAGATTGATGGAGAAAGGATAAAAAAATGGCAGAAGAAGGTAAGGATCAAAATGTCAATTCGCTGTATCTTGGCCTGGTGATGTCATTGGAGGCCTCTGCCATGCAGAGCCTCGGCAAAATGATGAATCCTATGACAAAAAAAACCGAGAAGAATCTTCAGCAGGCGCAGATGACTATCGATATGCTCGATATGATCGAAAAGAAGACCCGGGGCAATCTCACTGATGAGGAAGAGAATCTGACAAAAAGAGTCCTTTATCAGCTCAGAATGAATTATCTGGATGAGATTAATGCCGAAAAGGATAAAAAGAGCGATGATAAACCGCAGGAGGGCGGTGAAACAGAAGAAGATAAGAAGGATGATGAGAAGAGCGCTGAAAAAGACAGCCCGGAAAGCCCTCAAAACTAATAAAACCCAGAACTTTCAGCAGTATTATTGTATAAATTAATTGGGTAATTATATATATTCGAGAACTCCATGCAGAATTTACAGGCAGAGGAAATAAACAATATAGCATCCATTTTTGGGAAAAGATTCGGCGATAAGTTTCGCGAGAATCATATCCTCGCCGATTATACGACATTCGGGATTGGCGGTCCGGCCCGGATGTTTATCTACTGCGATAATCGCGAGGATATAATCGACGCCGTTAATCTGGCCCATGAAAATAGAATGGATTTCTTCATAGTCGGCGGCGGATCGAATCTGCTGATATCCGACAAGGGTTATCCCGGCCTGATTATTCATATAGCCAGCACCGGCCTTGATATTACCGAAAATTATATCGAGGTTGAATCCGGATACGACTGGGAAGAACTGGTCGACCTCACTTGCCGTGAGGGGCTGGACGGACTGGTTGGCATGGCCGGTATCAAGGGCCAGGTGGGAGGTGCGGTTTACGGTAATGCCGGCGCATTCGGAACATCCGTGGCCGATATCCTGATCGAGGCGGAAATACTGAAACCGGGCGAAGAACCGCGCTGGGAAAAGAATAATTATTTTGCCTTTTCATACAGAAATAGTATATTGAAAAAAACCAAAGAGATCGTGCTGAGAGCGCGTTTTGACTATAAGCGCGAAGAGCCGGCGATACTCTTGAAAAAACAGGATGAAATTCTCGAATTACGCAACCAGAGACATCCGGAGAAGGATTGCTCGGCAGGTTGCTTTTTTAAAAATATCGAAAAACCGGACGAGCCTTTTGGAAAACTGGCGGCCGGATTTTTACTCGAGAAAGTAGGAGCAAAACAAATGCACATTGGCGGCGCCCGAGTATTCGACAAACATGCGAATATTTTGATAAATGCTTCCGGAAAAGCCAGGGCTGCGGATGTCCGCAAGCTGGCCGAAGCTCTGAAGAAAAAAGTAAAAGACGAATACGGATATGATTTGGAAGAAGAAATAACTTTTTTGGGCGATTAATTAAAAAGGAGAGGATTATAGCGTATTAATAAAGGTTAAGGTATTTAAATATTAAGGTTTGCCCGTGAAATTACGGAAGAGATTCCATCTTTACAGCCTGATCGGCGTTTTGATACTCCTGCTGGGTCTCAATGTCAGCCTGGCCGCACAGGAGAATGATGAAGCCGAAGAAGAATCGCCCAAAGAGGGTTTTAGCCGGCTTAAAATCTCGCTGGATTATAAAACCCCGCACCTCGTTCCCTTCCCCGAAAAAGCTCAAGATCCGGGATTATCATTCGCCGGTGAAAGCCCGCCGCTTCTCGATAACAGACGAACTAAGTATAATGTTACCACCGGCTGGGATCTGAGAACAAGAAATCTTTACTATACACGTACAATCAATCAGCATAAGGTGGAATCCGACCGGTTTGCCGATTATCTGGAAAACGCAAGGGTTTACGGTGATGCGGAGGTCGCCAATTACTGGCGCCAGAATCTGTATCAGTCCACAAAAAAAGCGGAACGAGACAAAGGCGCCGGGCTTCTGAATGTAAAAATCGACCTTGGAGATGAAGTCGGCGGTGTGATTAAGGCGATTGCCGGTGAGGGGACCGCGGGTCTCGATGTCAGCGGTTATCAGAAAATATCTTTCTCCGGCCGAAGCCAGTGGACCGACAAGGAATCCGATGCGCTCAACCGTGTCAATAAATTTCCATCACTGGACATGGAGCAGGTCTCGCGATACAGCATTAAGGGAACTATCGGAACGAAAATATCGGTTGAGGTAGACCAGAATTCCGAGAGAAAAACCGACCTTGCCAATACTATCAAGATCAGATATAAAGGCACTGAAGATGAAATCATTCAGTCCATAGAAGCGGGAAACACCAATCTTTCGCTTCCCAACACTCAATTCGTGGGCTATTCTCAGCGAGTGCAGGGACTCTTCGGTATCAAAGCCACCGCCAAAATCGGTGCGCTCGATCTGACCGCGATTGTCTCGCAGGAGAAAGGCTCGACCGAAAGCTCGAGCTTCGAGGCCGGCGCTTCCAAGTCGACTAACCACAAGCGCGACTACGATTATCTGGAGCGTACATTCTTCTGGCTATTCTTCCCGGAGGATAATGTCGATTCGGTAATCGAGTCGGAGATTTATGTCTATCACAATATCCAGACCGGCAGCAATTTCGATATCGATGAGCAGTGGAGTTATGCCAATGTTGCGGTTGATCCGGAAAACTTCAATCAATTCCCTCAGGAAGACCGAACTACCACGGTCAAGCGGCTCGAATACGACGATTATTATGTCTACAACAATTCGCAGTATCTCGAGATGTTCACCTACGACCGCAATCGTCTGATTGCGGGATGGTTCCGTGTCCGTCTGAATAACGGTGAAGTGGTTGAAATCGGTAATCGCTCCGGGGACACGCTGTCTTTGAAGCTGATCGCTTTGGAACAGAATGTGGCCGATAACACCTATCGCACCTGGCGCAATGAATGGCGTAATGTTTACAATCTAGCCGCCCGCGATATAGATCCTGAGGGAATCGATGTACAGGTTTTTCTGGGCGAACCCGGAACAGAAACTCAGGCCGATAAAAACCTCTCGCACCAGAACGGCACCCCGTATATTCAGATTATGGGGCTGGACCAGAGGGATGTTACCGGGGCGGATAATCCGGATGGAAGGATTGACGCCAAAAACAGCAATATATTATTGAGGGATCGGGGCTATCTTATATTCCCCGAAGCTGAGCCGTTTGCCGCTACGCGTTCGTACGCGCCGGACGGGTCCACGCTGAATGTTACTGTGCCGGAAATCTACAATACCAGGCGCAGTACAATTACCAGTAATCCCTCGAAGTATACCAAATATTATATCGAATTCGAAACCTCTCAGCGCCAGACCGAATACTACCTCGGCCGGGTGAATATTATCGAGAATTCCGAGAGGGTTATCTTAAACGGCGAGGAGCTGAAAAAAGACAGAGATTATAAGATATATTATGAAATCGGAAGAATAACATTTTTGACCGATGGTGTCTCCGATCCCAATGCCGATTTGCAGATTGATTTTGAATACGAGCCGTTTATCACCTCGGAAAAAAAGAATCTATTCGGCGTGCGCGGCGAGTACGAAATCAGCTCGAATTTCAAAATCGGTTCCACTGTGCTCTATAAGGGCGAGAAATCGACCGACCGCAAGCCGCGTGTCGGTCAGGAAACCTCGAAGTCTCTGGTGTGGGATGCGGATTTTGCGTATTCAACCGACCTCCCCTTCCTGACATCTTTGACTGATGCACTGCCTTTAGTCGAGGCCTCTGCCGACAGCCGTTTTTCTGTTTCAGGCGAGGTTGCGCAGTCGCGTCCTAATCCCAATACCGCCGGTGAGGCGTTCGTGGATGATTTCGAGAGCGCCAAGGAGACATTTTCGCTGGGTATCACAAGATATCAGTATACCAAATCGTCCGCGCCGGATATAATCGACCGCGAGCTTAGAGGTGATCTGATCTGGTTCAATCCTTACGATCCATATTCGGTAACTGATATTTATAATCGTGATGTGCGCGGCAATGACCGCAAGACCACGATGTCCCTCGTTTTCGATCCGGTAGAGGCTATACCCGAGGAGAATCCTGAGGATGAATGCGATCCCGATTCTGTAGCGGTAAATCCCGCGCAGAGCTGGGCCGGTATTATGCGCGCTTATTCAACCGGAAGCCAGGATCAAACCCGTGCTCAGCTCCTGGAAATCAGGATGAAGATTAACGGCGGGCGCATGCCTTCCAACGGAAAAATATATATCGACCTGGGAGATATATCCGAGGATGTCGACGGCGATGGTGTACTCGATACCGAGGATCAGAATTTGAATGGAATTCTGGAACAGGCCGAGGATGTGGGTCTGGACGGCCTTCACGACACTCTGGAGGCATGCTATGATTCGATTACGAATCCTGATCCCTCCGGCGACAACTATTCCTACGAAAATAAAAATGATTATTCCCAGATCAACGGCAACGAGGGCAATCGCTTTGACGCCAGCGGAGCGAGGCCTGACACCGAAGACCTTGACGGCAAAGGCTCTCTGAATACGGTCGAAAAATTCTTCCGTCTTATGATCGATCTCGCGGACAATGAGTATCTGGTCGAAGGCTCGAATCTGAACAACTGGATTACCTACCAGATTCCGATCCGTGATTCGATGAATTATGAATCGATCAATAATCCCGACTGGGGGCGGATTGCCTACAGCAGGATCTGGCTGACCGATTTCGACTCAACCGTGGTTATTGAAATCGCCGATATCAATCTCGTTTCAACTCGCTGGGAAGAGGACTCGATTCGTCCTGCGGATATCGACCGTACAACTGCAGTGATTCCGCCGGAATTCAATGTTTCCGCTATCAATACCGAGGAAAATCTGGATTATACCAGTCCGCCGGGAGTCAGCGGCTATTATGACAAAACTACCGAGACATTCGAAAAAGAGCAGTCGCTGCTTCTCCATTTCGCGAATCTGCAATTCTATCCGGTTGATACGCAGATCACTATCGATTCCAACACTGTGATCGATACCACGATTATGGTGCCAGATACGGCCTTCGCCGCACGCGAGCTGTTCCGAGCCGAGGATTATGCCGGCTACCAGAAGATCAGAATGTATGTGCACGGGCCGGATTCGCTTCCAAGCGGCCCCTCACCCAT
>WJIM01000433.1 GCA_014730285.1 Candidatus Zixiibacteriota bacterium | reverse complement strand
GAATTGGCGTTATGCGTGAGGTCGGTAACCCGGAAAAGCTCGACAGCGCAATCTATCTGCTGAACAGGGCCATTGAAACCGATGATAATTTCGCACTCGCTTATGCCGATCTGGGAAGGGCCTACTGGAATAAGTACAGATTCGTAAAGGACTCCGCCTGGGTAAATTCCGCTGAAGAAAACTGCAGGCAGGCAATTCAGATCAATCCAAACTGCGCAAAGGCGCATAATACGCTTGGGAATATATATTCGGAATTCAGGAATTTCGACAAGGCAATCGATCAATTTGAAAGCGCTCTAAATATTAACTCCTCTGATACGATGGCCTACAGGGGCCTGGCGCGAGTCTTTGAAATGCAAAATAATCCTCAAGAAGCCGAATCGATTTATAAAAAGGCTATCAGTATCCGCCCTGATTACCCCAGAGCTTATTTCGATCTGGCCTGGTTCTATATCAAGCATGCGCGCATGCAGGATGCTCGCTTGTTGACGCAAAAAATACTCTCCCTGAACCCGCGGGGCTTTAAGGATTTGAATAATCTTGGCGCCTTGTATTATTATCTGGGCAAATATGAAAGGGCGAATGAAATATGGGATCAATCTCTGCAAGTACAGCCCAATTACGGCGCATATTCGAATCTCGGGGCATTGTACTTCAATCAGTCCCGTTATGAAGATGCTGCCGGGATGTACGAAAAAGCGCTGTCCATTAATGACAGCGACTACAGAGTATGGATGAATCTGGCCGGTGCTTACGACAGAATGCAATCGGATAAAAATTCCGATTCATCAGCATATATGAAAGCTATTCAGATGGCGGAAATTCAAAAGTCGGTAAATCCCGACGACCCGGTTGTGCTTTCCCATCTGGCTGAAGCCTATGCTGCTATGCAAATGCATGATAAGGCCATAGATCATATCGAAAGGGCTTTGCTGATTGAACCGGACAATGTCAATTATTATGTCAGCGCCGGTTTCGTTTACGAATCGGCTAAAATGCGCGAGGAAGCCGTGACCTGGATTAAGAAGGCTCTCGAAAACGGTGTCCCTGCCCAGCGAATTAAAAATGTCCCGGAATTTGATTCCCTGATATCAGATCCAGCAATTAGTGAATATATTATTGCTGAGGAGAATAACGCTGAAAAATAGGATAATTATTCAAAGGAGGTAAATCTGATGGAAAAATCGGAATCCAGAACAATCCTTGTTAAGATTGTATCCGACGGTGAATTATGTTATGCTTTTCCCGAGGTAGCATCCCTTGCATCAGGCGATTTTATCAAGTTCAAGAACGAAGGAAAGGGCAGAGCAACGATCTTATTCGCCGAGGATAGTCCGACCTCGGAAAGGGCTGTTACTCTGGATGATTCCGGATCGGGCAGCGCGGCTGAGGTAAAATTTACTGTTAATCAAAAGACCGTCTTTGCGTATGATGTTTACAATCATGAAAGCGATGTTACCGCCGCCAGCACCATGCGTCCGATAATTATTGTATACCCTGATATGGATTGATTTTTTTGGTTCCACTCGCAGGATAACACCGCCTCTATCAATCAACGGATTTGCCAAAGAGGCCATCGGATCTGTCCAAAGAAAGCAATTCCTCTTGGGTTGCAACTCCGACGCTCTGAAATCAGCATTTTATGCTGTGATTGGCAAAAATGGAATATGGTTCTTTCAATTTGGGAGGCAACCAAATTTCACAGAATTGTAATATCTTAAATGGAATTGACAAAGTGCCGATAAGGATTTAAATTGTCGGTCTGCGACAAAGCCGGAGGAGTGGCTGAGTGGTCGAAAGCGGCGGTCTTGAAAACCGTTGTACCGCAAGGTACCGTGGGTTCGAATCCTACCTCCTCCGCTTTATAATTTCGGCAAAGCCAACAAGATCACTCCGCCTTCAAATCCAGGAGATGTTCTACGCCGAAATCATCGAGGGACATCCCGGCAACTCGTGAGGCGACTTCGAAAGCGATTTCCTCAACCACTCCCAGTGAAACCAATGCCAGAAACGCGCCTGCTAAAACTCCGGTATAACCGGTGGTGTCGAGACTCGCTTTTTCCGGGGCTTTCTCATCAAGCTGCAACTCACCGTCAATCCATAACTCCGTACCGCCGTCATTTTTCCGCAGGATGATTACCTTCTCCTCAATATCGATCTTATCCATTAGCTTGAAGCCATTCTCTCCCGCAAAAACAAACTCGCACTGCTCGAACACTTTAATCAGGCTGCCGTTATCCTCGCCCACGAATTTTTCGGAGACATCGACCGAAAACGTGCCCTCGTATTTGCCCTCGGCCTTGATATCGTTTATCCACTTAAGCTGCTGCTCAGGGGGGGCCGCCGCTATATGCAAATATTTCGCTTTATAGTAGTCGGGAGAAATATTTCCCGGTAGACTATCTCCATCCAAGGATATCTCATCATTCTTATTCCAGTCAGTGCTTTTCTTTTTCGGATCGGATGGATGGTAGAGTTTGAATTCTGGTGATTTGTAATCATCAAAAAGTTTGATTCCATCGGTAAAACATTCCAACGCCTTCGCGGCTTCATGAAGCTCCTTATCATCCTTACCAAGCGCGCTTATGATTGCGGCTCTGTCTGAAAAGCAGGAGGCCGCGACTGCGGTATGATAGGCCGGCCCGCCATGGAATTTTCCCTCTTCCTTATCGTCGACATGAATTATATCATGTCCGATATGTCCTAAAATTAGAAGATTGGGAGATATTTCCTCTTCGGATTTTGTAGCCGGCTCGATATCCAGGACCAGATATTCGGCTGTATGCTTGGGAAGTTCAATTTTTGCGACCTCGCCTATTTTCTTTCCAATCAGACCCTTTCCCAGAGGCGCGGTGAAGGTCACGATCGAGGGATAGATTTCCAGCTCGAATTCAACCGGCCCGGCCAGGACATAGGAAACGATTTTACCGGTTTCCATATCGAAAAGCTTGACCT
>WJIM01000432.1 GCA_014730285.1 Candidatus Zixiibacteriota bacterium | reverse complement strand
CATCCCACTCGCCATTGATGCGCTCCTCATCATCAACATAACCCTCGATATAATCCCCTACCGAAAGCACGAAATCGGGATGCAGGAGGTTTATCTCCTTTACGATTGATCCGTGCACACCCTCGACATGGCCGCCCGTGCGATCTCCCAGAATCGCAAACCTTACGGTTTTAAATTCTCCATATTCGGCCTGCAAGGGCATATTCAAAGCCAACATTGCGATAATTAGAAATAGGCCGAAGCTTAATTTTTTGGATAATCTGCTTTTCACTGTTTCCTCCCCAAAAATCGTTTGCTTTTTAGAATATACACAAATGCCCACGATTCTTTCAATAATTTCTTATTTTATTTGAATTTCGAAATTGATAAACTCTCATACCGGTTGACATTCAGAAATAAACAGGCTTATTGTGCCAGAGTTTGTTAGAATACGATAAGGAGATACTATTTCAAAACGGGTAATTGTAATCGGTGCCGGAGCATCCGGCCTTATGGCTGCCGGGCAGGCGGCGCTTTGCGGCGCCGACGTCATGCTGCTGGAAAAAAAGAAAATGCCCGGACGTAAACTCAGGATTACCGGTAAGGGCAGATGCAACCTGACCAACATCTCCGAGGTCTCGGAATTCATCAGACATTTTGGCAGAAACGGCAAATTTTTGCGCCAGGCATTCGCACGATTCTTCTCGGCTGATCTTCTCGATTTCTTCAATGACATCGGCCTTGACACCAAAATCGAACGAGGCGGAAGAGTCTTTCCCGAGAGCAATAAGGCTCAGGATGTCGTGGATGCATTCATGCGGTGGATTGGTCAACTGAATGTAAGACTGCATCCCGAAACCAAAGTCAATAAGCTGATCACAAACGCCGGCCGTGTCACCGGCATTGTGACCGATTCAAAGAGAGCCATTGAAGCCGAGGCTGTAATAATTTCAACCGGGGGACTGTCCTATCCCCTGACCGGCTCTACCGGGGACGGCTACACACTGGCAAAATCGGTTGGACATACTCTAATCCGTACCCGACCCTCATTAGTGCCGCTTGAAATCGAGGAAAATATACCCAACCATTTAGTTGGCTTGCGGTTGAAAAATGTCCATGCTGCCCTGTATATAAACGGCAAAAAGAAGACTGAGGAATTCGGCGAGATGGAATTCACTGAATATGGGCTGGATGGCCCGATTATTTTGACATTGAGCCGGTTTGCTGTCGATGCTCTGGACGAGGGCAAAGAGGTTGAATTGTCGATAGACCTAAAACCTGCGCTGGATCATAACAAGCTTGACGCGCGGCTGCTACGGGATATCGATCAGCACGGCAAGATGCATTTCAATAATCTGCTCAAGGAGCTTCTGCCGATGCAGTTGATTCCGACCTGCATGGAAGCGGTGCAGATTCCGCCCGATAGAAGCGCTCATCAGATATCATCGGAGGAACGTAAACGCCTGCGGGTCTGGCTCAAGGATTACCGTCTGCAAATTAGCGGGCATGGCTCGTATGACGAGGCCATAGTCACCGCGGGCGGAGTCAGCCTAAAAGAGATCAATCCGCGCACAATGGAGTCGACCCTGGTCAATGGCTTGTATTTTGCGGGCGAGGTATTAGACCTTGATGGCGACACCGGAGGCTATAATTTGCAGGAAGCATTTTCAACCGGATGGCTGGCGGGAAAATCGGCAGCAACCGGCGACAATTCATGATTGACACAGACACGATCTTTGAGCTTATTTCAACCGATGAACTTAATCATACTCTCAGATAAAGATAGAATCGACGAGGATCATTTCATCGTCAGCGACAATCGCGCGGAGCATATCCGCAGTATACTCAAGCTGTCGGAGGGCGATCCGGTTGAAATCGGCATATTAAACGGAGGACAGGGCAAAGGAAAGATAACCGAAATCGATTCGGAAAAAGTTTGTCTGATGACCAAGAAAATGGAAGAAGTAGATTTCGATGATCTGACACCACAAATCGACCTGATCTGCGCCCTGCCCCGTCCGCAGACATTGAAGAAAGTTCTGCTTACATGTGGGATGATGGCTGTACGCAGACTCTATTTGATTCGCGCTAACCGAGTCGAAAAAAGCTACTACCATTCCCCTCTGCTTGAATCCGAAAATTACACGCCCTTTCTGATCGAAGGATTGAGCCAGGGTAAACATACTCGTTTGCCGGAGGTCACAATTCATCAAAGGTTCAAGCCGTTTTTCGAGGACTCTCTTGCGGCCATCGAAAAAAATGATAAATCAGAAACCCTTCGAATCTTCCCGGATCCTCAGTCCAACCAGACCATAAATCGGTTCTATGATGGCGGTGCGGCGAGAATTCTGCTTGCAATCGGTCCGGAGGGTGGATGGGTGCCGTTCGAGACAGAGATGATGCAAGCGCATGGCTTTCAGATGTGCACACTGGGACGCTGGATTTTGAGGGTAGAACACGCCGTTACGGCAGCCCTGTCACAGATCGAGATGATACACGTTGGAAATGAGTAATTGAATATAAAAGGAGGAATTAATGGAACGCAAAAATATATCTTCCGGATCGCCTTATGAAAAATCGATCGGCTTTTCACGAGCGGTGAGAGTGGGAAATATTATCTCCGTATCCGGTACCGGCCCTGTAGCCGACGACGGCAGTACTCATTCCCCCGGTGATGCCCGCGGCCAGGCTATGCGCTGTTTCGAAATAATCAAGAAAGCAATCGAAGATGCGGGCGGCAAACTCGAGGATGTTGTGCGGACACGGATGTATATTGCCGGTATGGCTAAATGGGAGGAGGTTGCCGAAGCGCATGGCGAGTTCTTCTCCGAAATCCGTCCAGCCAGCACATTGATCGAGGTCCATCGCTTTGTGCGCTCCGACTGGTATGTTGAAATCGAAGCCGACTGCATTGTGCAGGATTAATCTAATGAACAAAGCGAAAGTCATCGAGAGCTATAAGTCGGCCTATCCCGATCCGCTTATCATAAAAGCCGGACAAAGCCTCGAAATCGAGCAGAAGGAAAGCGAATGGCCGGGATGGGTCTGGTGTATCGATGATAACCGCAAAGCAGGCTGGGTGCCGTCATCATATCTGGATATAGACGGCAATTCCGCAAGGGCCGCTGCCGATTATAATGCCAACGAATTGACTGTCGATGTTGGTAATGAATTGAAACTCATCAAGGGGGAGGCCGAATGGTTCTGGTGCGAGGATTCGAATGGCCGCCTGGGATGGGTGCCCTCCGAATGTGTTGAAATAGTCGATTAACGCGGCAAGACTTCCTGATCCGGTTTCGAGTCTTCCGCAGTAATTTCCGGCTTGAGCCCCTGTTCCAGATCGAGCAGATATTTTTTGCGCCATAGTTCTCCGCCATAGCCATGAAGACCTCCATCAGCGCCCAAAACTCTATGGCAGGGTATTACAATGCTTACCCGATTTGATCCGCAGGCCGTTCCCACTGCACGAGAAGCCGAGGGCTTTTTAAGCAGCATGGCAAGCTGACCGTACGAGCTTGTTTCACCATAAGGAATATTTTGAAGCTGCTTCCATACCGCAATTTTAAAATCCGTCCCACGAATATCAACCGGAACCTGAAATTCTTTTCTCTTACCCCCGAAATATTCCTCAAGCTCAGCTTTAAGCTGGTCGAGAAATCCGTGAGTTCCTTCCAAAATGTGAATCGCGAAGATCTTTTCAATCTTTTTGATTGCACCCTCCACACCACTGCACCATTCGAGAAAGCAAATGCCTTGTTGTGTGGCTCCCGCAATCATGCCTCCAAGAGGGCTCTTGATTTCCCGCACCATGATTCTCTCATCTGGCATAATACCTCCCCGGCGGTTTACCGAATTGACGTGTAAATGCCTCGCGAAAACCGCTGACCGAATTGTATCCGCATTCGTAGGCGGCATTCAAATAATCAGTCCCGGTTTCGAGAAGCCTTCTGGCATAAAGCAGGCGCTGCCTGCGATGAAACGCCAACGGTGTTGTTCCGAGATAATTCCTGAAGTATCTTCTCACAGTCGAAATATCGACACTGGCCATCTCAATCAGTTGGCTCTCATTAAGCTTTTCGTTAAAATTCTCTCGCATGTATTTCAGGACGTCATGAAGCCATGAGGGAAGCACATCGGGAAATGTCTCCGACCGGCAGCGCTTACATCCCCGCAAACCTGCGGCAATTGCCTCCTCTCTGCTGTCATAAAATACAATATTCTCGGGCCTGGGCAGCTTCGCTTTGCAGGAAGGCAGACAGTAGATTCCAGTGGAATGCACGCCCACATAAAACCTGCCGTCATAACCAGAGTCATTGGAGGACATCGCCTCGAACATTTCATCATAACTGAGCTTCATCATGTCTTCAAATTAAACCCTGAATCGAAAAGTATCTACCGAAATTCGGGCAAGTAAGTTAAAAACTCAAATAAACCGAATGCTGATGCTATCATTCGCCATGTATGGCCTCTTCTAGCTCATCCAGACGGTTCTGATAATACGGATTTTCGGGATGATTCTCGATAGCCATCTCAATTGACTGAATCGCGCCCTCATAATTCCCGCGCTCCTCGAATATCTCAGCCAGGGTATTCAGCACGCGCGCCTTCATCTCCGGGCTCGCCGCCACCTGTACCGCCCGACGGGCATACATCTCAGCGGCACCAAGATTGATCTTGCGCTCCAGGCACCATTTGGCATAGTTGTAGAATTTGGAAGGATTTCTCTCCCAGTTATCTCCCATGCTCAGCTCTTTGATACCGATTGCTTTGGCGGTATCATGCGCGATCTGCAGAGCATGTTCTGCCACCAGAAGATAGCGATCCTCGGTATGCTCAGGTTGCTGGCTTTCTGTAGCCGTCTGAATACCGGCATCAAGATATTTCCCCAGGCTGTCGGCATTATCGAACTTGCGTGATAACCGGCTCATCAATGTAGCCATCTTGATAACTCCAGCCGTTTGACCGGTTTCAAGAACATATTCTGCGGTGGGATAAATCGAATCAAAGGGCGCCATTTCCTTCCAGACGGCCTCGGCCATATTTTTGAAGATATCAGCCGAGAGATTTAGATTGCGATCTGTGCCCAGCTTTTCGGCGCGGCGAAACATCCCAACTGCCTCAAGGTGCTCACCAAGTTCGGCGTAGAACCTTCCCAACGCCAGCGCCTCCTGTAATGTCGGATTGGATTCGAACTGCGCACGGCGCTCTTTGATCGTACGACGATCTTTCAAAGACGCATTGAGCTTATACACAAACTGCCGTGCCGTGGAATAGCCGGTCCAGCGTGTGATGATCTCGCCCGCACTGTTAGTAAGAATAAAAACGGGATATGTACTGCCAACATCGTACTTTTCTTTCAGCTCGGGTCCCTCGCCCTCAAGCACATTGACCGGCAGATGCACAACCTGCTTTAAAGCATTTGCGAATATCTCTTCCTCTTCCGCTTCACGAGCGGCCTTCTGGCAGTACTCTCAGTCGGAGCGCACGAATTCCAGTAGAATCGGCTTGCCGGACCGGGCGGAGAGAGTTTGCGCTTCAGAAAGGGTCTGAACATCACCAGCGGCCAAGGCCGAAACAAGAACAGACAAAATAGCGATAGTGGATAAAAAATACTTAATCATCGACATAATTTTCGATCAAAATCCTCATCAAATTGAATGACCATGCGACAAAAGTCAATAAATTATACAATATATTTTACGAATGTCATAAAATAAATTTAAATATTATACTTGACAAATTTTATCCTGTATAGTAAAATAGAATTCAGCCTAATTGACAGACCTCATATATAAATTGCGATTGTGTTAAAATCTTAAGGGGCAAATATCTTATCGCATAAAACAATTTGACCGCAAACAAGGAGTGTAGCATGGCGGATAGCGAGAGAATCTTTGCGCAGACCGTAACACCCGGGAAAAAGGGAGTAAATATCAGCAGGGATAAGTATGAGGTCATCTTCAATGCTATCATGGAGGTCTTATCCGAACGCCGGGAGATAAAATTCAAGGAACTTCATAAAGCCGTCGCCAATAAGCTCGATACCGATTTTGACGGCTCCATTCCCTGGTATACAACGACGATCAAGCTTCATATGGAACATCAGGGGCTGATTGAACGGGTGCCCTCAAAGCACCCTCAGCATCTGCGGCTAATAAAAAAAATCTGAACATCCGTCTCCAATAAAAAGAGGGGGGCTTACCAGCCGCACACCCGTAATTTTTATTTCTTTTTGGTCAAGCCCATAATCAAGCCCAGCACGACAGACCACAGCGCGGCCAGACCGATCTGGTATTCAGCAGGAAGGCTGAAGGTAACTGTATGCGCGGGTATCCAGAACCAGAGAAGTGTCCACCAGGCCGAGGTCAGCCCCTTAAAATTCCACTGCCTTAGAATCAAATTATCCTCGATACGATGGAAAAACATCATCTGCGGCCCGAAAAATATATTCGTCAGAACGGAAACCGCAAATGCCCATCCGATCCCGCTTTCCAGAAAGTCGGGCAGAAGCCGATGCTCCAGAAGCGCGGCGGTAAAACCCTTCATACCGGCAAAGCCATACTTTATAATAACTCCCAACAGCGCCCAGGCGAAGATTTTACCGATTAATTGAGGAAATGTGCAGGGCAGGCCAACTCGCTTGTTCTTTATGATAAATGACAGCAACTCGCCCAGTGTGCCCAGGATCGCAAACTGTACTGCCGCCGATAAGAGCGGATTGGCCTTTACCCATTCGACATAGGAAATCATAACACATCCCGTCAGATAGATTTCGATTTAAGAGAATAATATTTAATTTGTGAAATACCAAACGATAATTTTGGGAAGCAAAGGAGCTATTTCTTATTCTTTTGCTCTTCGAGGATGTCATCCAGATTCAGCGGAAGCTTGATGGTAAATGTTGTTCCCTTGCCGACCTCGCTTTGGACTTTGATATCTCCGTAATGCCCTTTCACGATCTGATAGCAGATCGAGAGCCCCAAACCAGTGCCCACTCCCACACCCTTAGTGGTAAAACCGGGATCGAATATCTTTTTCAAGTCCTTTTTGGCAATCCCCATACCATTATCCGAGATTTCGATATGCACAAAGTTGTCCTTCTGATAGGTCTTTAGCTTGATCTGTCCCTTTTCCCTTATCGCCTGGCGGGCGTTATTCAGAATATTCAAAAAGACCTGATTCAGCCTTCCCGGGTAACATGAAAACCGCGGCAGATCGCCGTATTCCCGAATAACCTCTATATTATGCTTTATCTCGTGATGTATCAGTGTTAGAGTATCCTCCAGACCTTCATGAATGTCGCAGCTTTTAAGCTCCGCCTCATCCAGGCGGGCGAAGGACCTCAAGCGGCGGACTATTGTTGTTACTCTTTCAGAACCGGACTCGATAACCTTATTGGCTTCCGAGATGACCTTCAGGTACTTCTGTAATTCACCGCCCTCTTTGATCTCGTCGGGATATTTCTCCTCAAGAATTCGCTTTAATTTCTCCACTGCTCTCACGAGCGAATTGTGCATGCTGTTTACTGCCCCAATAGGGGTGTTGATTTCATGAGCCACACCGGCAACCAATTGTCCCAGCGAGGCCATCTTCTCGGTCTGCACAAGCTGAGCCTGGGTATCGACCAGCTCACGGTTGGTCTTCTCAAGGCTTTCCAGAAGCTTTTTTATCTCCGTTATATCATGGGCAATTCCGATTCCCTCGATAACATTACCGTTCTCATCGCGAATAATGGCGGTATGTGCCGTGAACCATCGCAGGTCTCCGCTCTTCGTCTTTATCTTGAACTGATAGCCTTCCACATGCTCATCATGCTTAGGCATCCCGCTGCTGAACCATTCTTTGCTCTCATCAATATATTCATCGGAGAGAAGCAAGGTTGACGGTTTGCCTATGTACTCCTCGACATCATAGCCGGTGGACTCGGTGAACTGCGGGGAGATATACGAGAATGTGCCGTCGGGACGGATAGAATAGATAACATCGCTGGCATTCTCCACCAAACTGCGGAATCTTTCCTCCGAGACTCGCAGGCTTTCCTCGAATTTCTTGCTCTCCACAAAGGACCCTATCATCTCGGACGCGGTACGCAGAAGCCTGAGATCCTCTTCGGTATCCTCGCGCTGCTGACGGCATTCATCAAATCCGATAAAACCATACCATTTGCCCTCGACAGTAATGGGAAATACGATAATAGAAACAATACCCTGGGCCTCCAGAACCTCTCTCTCTTCCTCGGGAAATTCCGAAACCGGCCCCGAGATTCCCTCACCCCTTTCGAGTATTTTACTCCATCTCTGGAAGCCCTCCTTATACGGCACATGCCGGAGCTCTGGATTATTAATCTGCGGTTCTACGCCTGTGTCGCAGACCTCATGAGTCTGGCGCATACACAGGCCGTCCTCGGGATCCTCGAAATTCTCAAAGATATAGGCCCGGCTGGAACGCGATGCCACCAGCAGATGGAAAAGTGCCTCACGCAGAGCATCATCGAAATTTGTGTTGGTCAAAAGCGCCTGAGAACATGCAGCCAGGCCTTCTTCATACCAGACACGTTTACTTAATGCGGCCCGGGCCGCTTTCTGCTCCGAGATATCTCTGCCAATACCGGCGACATTGGCTACTTCTCCCTCTGAATCCTCAATCGTAAATACCGAGACATCGAAGGGCAGGTCTCTGCCATCCTGGGTGTGAATTGTCATTTCTCCGCGGAATCCGCCCTTTTCAACAAGGTCTTTATGAAATTTATCGGGATCGGGAATACCCATCAGCTCGGTCATCCTTCTTCCCTTCAAATCTTCGGATTTGTATCCGGTTTGCTTCAAATAGGCGGGATTGGATTCCAGGTAATACCCGTCTTTGGTTACAATAACAATTCCATCTTTGGAATTGAGATACAGTTCACGGTATAGCCTGAGCTTATCCTCGGCCGCCTTGCGTTCGGTAATATCAATACCGGTAGCGATAACATATTCCACCTCGCCATTCTCATCCAGCATGACATTATTCGACCAGGATATCATACGTTTACGTCCGTCTTTTGTAAGCCAGTAATTGTCATCGTCCACACGCTTACGGCTGTTCTTTATAATCTCGAATCTTTCCGTCAGCATATCCATCTCTTCGGGAAGGATGAATATTTCGGCGAAGTTTTTCCCGACGACCTCTTTCCAGTCATATCCGCTAATCCTCTCGCAGGCTTTATTAAAACGCAGAATTTTGCCTTCGGGATCGAGCACTACTACCAGCGCCCCGGCTGTATTCAAAATGGCCGAGACAAAATTGCGCTCCTTACGCAGTTCATCCTCGGCCTTTTTTCTCTCGGTTATATCCGAGAGCCCGCCGAGAATCACATTCTCTCCCCGGAATTGTGTAACTACAAGATTCAGCGTGATCCATAAAACAGCGCCATCCTTTCGCACAAACTGCATCTCAAAATCCCGAAGCTGCCCGTTAGCTTTCAGCCGTTTTACGACCTCGGTCCTATCCTCTTTTTTATAGTACAATTCGACAGTCGATTTTTCCAGGGCCTCTTCCTGAGTGTAACCCATCAGATTGGCCAATTGATCGTTGACATATATAATCCTGCCGTCCTCCAGCCTGCTGATAATGGTGGGTGTCGGAGAATTATCGACAATCAGGCGAACCTGCTCTTCGGCTTTCTTCACATCGGTAATATCGATATAAATCCAAACCCGTCCCAGCTCGCGGTCCTCCCGGTTTAAGACCGGGATACTAATCATAGACACTAAACGGGGTACCGGGTCGATTATCTCGATTGCTCGGTCGGCCATGAGTGATGCATCTATAACGTGTTTGGCTTCCTTATCGAATTGTGCCGAAAGCTCCCGAATCAAATCATCATGACGGGATGGATCCTTGAAGCATCCCCGTATTTTTTCATGAAAGAAATCGAGCGGACGACTCATCAAAGTCTCGGTATCGACACCGAAGAATTCATGCGTTCTACGATTAACCGCCGTAATTGTATTCTGCTCGTCCACCATAATCATGGCCGGAATCGAGGAATCGAGAATAGCCTGCAACTGGTCGCGGCTCTGAGACAACTGGCTGGCCTTTTCATCTAATTCCGTATATGCCGAACGAAGCGACCTGGTCCTCTCATCGACTTTCCTCTCGAGCGAACGGTATACCCTGATATTATCCAGCGCCAATCCGACCATATTGGCGAACATACCGAATCTGGCCACATCCTGATCGTCCATCTCGCGCTTATGATGCTGGAGGTTACCTACGATTACGCCAATCGGCTCATCTTTCACCCTGACCGGAGCAATAACAAGGGCCTTGGTGCGGATTACACGCCCTTCTTCCCTGGGCCATCTGGGATCGGCATTTAAATCCCTTATCAGGATACTCCTGTTCTCCTCTATACTTTCCATCAGATGCGGCGGCATTTCGAAGATGCCATGCTCGATATTCCTTTTGAAGGTTTCCAGCATTTCGGGTGGATCTTTGCTGAAGCATGCAGACCTGAGTTTCAAGTCGCCATTTTCAAGCAGAAAAAACATCCCCCGGTCGAAATCAAGAGTCTCGGTCAGATATTCAGCGACTTTATCGTACAGCGCCTCCTCATCGTGAATTCTAGTCAACTCCCCCGAGAGCTCATTTAATGCCTGCAATTGACGGTTGACAAATTTAAGGCGCTCGGTGCGTTCATCAACGATATCCTCAAGCCGGCGTGAAGATTCCTTGAGCTCTTTGGCCATGGCGGAACGTTCCAGAGTCTGATGCAGGTGGATTTCCATATCATCAATATTTAAGGGCTTGCGAATGAAATGATCCGCCCCCTGCTTAATCGCATCAACAGCCACATCAAGGGAGCCATGCGCAGTTAGAATAAGAAAGGGAGTGTCGGGGCAGATTTTTCTAACCTCAGCAAGAACCTCAAGCCCTGAAATCCCCGGCATATGCAAATCACACAGTATGATATCAAAGCCCTCGGAACGAAGTTTTTTCAGCCCCTCTTCACCATCCCCTGCGGGTGACACTTCAAATCCGCGGGAGTTTAGAAGCTTAGTAAATTCCACCCTCTGAGCGTCATTGTCTTCGATATATAAAACTTTTATGTCAGCCATTATAACTTCAATAATAAATAAATATTCCAATTTTATTAGTGATAATATAGTCCTTATAATTCACTATGTAAAAGCAAAAATCCTATGCTCCTCACTCAATTCGCTGCAAAAGCAGTTTACGAAAGATATAAGTTCCTGCTCTGTAAATGGCTTCCTCAAAAAATGTTCAGATATTGAACACTTCCAGTATGAGCCTAACTCATTAATTTGTAACACAATGTACCTGATATCGATTTAAAAACACAGACATGAGTCGGCAAAATGGACAAAACAATTGTACTTAAGAAAGCCTCTTAATTGTTTAATGTCTGTCTTGCAATAGCTTACGATTACGGGCATGCTTTTTGATTCATTAATAGATAAAGCAAGCAAAAATAAAAATGGGAGATTTACCAATGAAATCCAAAGTTTTGATCTTGACTGTATTTGCGGTTTTATTTATTGCCGCACAGGCTTTTGCGCTTCCGAACCTTTATGTTAACGGTTCGGCTGTTGCTGAGGTGCCTGCTGCCGATGCTTCTTCCGATCTAACCTATGGAGCATTTGCGGGTTTTGAGAGCGTTAAGTTGACCCTGCTTTATGAGGAAACTCCTCATGCGGCGGAAAATTCGTTCTTTGCCCACAATGCAGGCGACTGGAACAATTATTTTAAGATCTTTGATGATGATGATGGTGTTGGAACAAGCAAGGTCGTCAATTTCATCCCCGATTTCTACTCATTCTCGCTCTTGAATGATATTAATGATAACGGCGCATATGAGCCAGGGAATGATGAAGTCTGGTTGAACTCAATCAGATCATGGACACTTCCGGGCACTTCCGATTATCAGTGGTTCCGTACTTATGTCGTTGATAGTTATGGCTATGCCGATTTCTTCTTCGGCGATGGCGGAGGCAATCTGAGCTTCTCGGGAGACTATTATGCTTTGATGTTCATCGATGACAACCATGTTACTAATGGCAATCAGGACCACAATGATATGGTAATCGGCTGGACAGTTGTTCCGGAACCTACAACCATGCTGCTTCTGGGTCTGGGTCTTGCAGGCGCCGGAATTATCCGCAGACGCAGGAACTAAATCTAGGTAAATCAAAAACTTCAAAAAGGCAGTCTTAATGACTGCCTTTTTTATTTGATAAAATTATTGTGTCAAATATCTCGACACCTGCCGATTTTGCTCATAAACCCTTGCATCCCAAAATATTAATTGAATATGACCAATTCGGAACATATCTTACTGTCAAGCAACACCGACAAATCCTATCCTGTTTAAAATGACGCATCCTTCGTAAGATTATGTATTACAACAATATAAGCGTTATTGGCATGATGTTTGTTGTAATAAGCGGACGTACGATAAATAATCGATGACTCGCAAAAGGAGGATTTTTTACAATGAGATTGAAGCTGATGCTTGCAATCGTT
>WJIM01000431.1 GCA_014730285.1 Candidatus Zixiibacteriota bacterium | reverse complement strand
GTCGACTATTTCCTTGGTAGAGGCTTCTTCCTCAACCTGCTCATCGACATACCAGTTCAAGAATGATCTGGTGGCATGGTCTTTTTCATCATTGGCCAGATCGACCAGCTTGTGAATCAGGCCGGTGACTTTTTTCTCGTGCTCATAAGCTTCCTGGAAGACCTCGAGCGGTGAACCCCACTCGGTCTTGGGGCCGTCGATAGCCTTTAGCTCAACTTTGGCATCACGGTCGAAGACATAGCCGTAGAATTTCATGGCATGTCCAACCTCTTCCTGAGCCTGGGCCTTCATCCAGGTTGCCATACCCGGGAAGTTGATATCCTCGAAATAAGCCGCCATTGAAAGATACAGGTAGGCCGAATACAATTCGGCGTTAATCTGATCGTTAATAGCGCTTTTCATATTGTCGTTTAACATTTCTATTTCCTTTCCCAATTAACCCTTTGTTCAGTCATTAAATCATATTAATGACAAAACAAAACTGAATTCATGATGTTTCCAAAATCCAGAAGGGATTTCCCTTTTTTTTGGGATTTTTATATCCCGATTATATATGAAAAATATCCGCAGATTAAGAACCGTACGGATACATATTTTTCTTGATTACCTCAAGATCCTGCAGGAGCGAATTATGCTTGTTCTCATCCTTCAGGAGGTAATGCAGGAAGTATTCCGGCACAACCAGTTTGCGGCCCTTCAGACCCTCCAGGGACTTCTCGGCCATCTCGATAGTCTTCTCTTCTATACGGATATGGTTTTCGACCTCCGACCAGACCTTTTCGAGATCTTCCGGAGTAATAGCAATATTTTCTTCGGTAAGTGAGCGGGAGATGAATTCCTGTACACGATGATGCATCTGGGAATCATGCTGGATGATTTCCATGACCATGCGGATCAGCGGATTATCGGTTTTTTCAATGATTTTGCCGGTTGACGATATGGCTGAATCCTCGATCGCCTGCCAGCGCTTCATATTCTTGACGATTTCTTCCATCAATTCCTTGGTGGACATCTTTTCCTCCTAAAAACAGTTATGATTTATTATCTTCTCTCTTCGATCCCTTTTTATAAAGAGCGGGTATTTTTCTACACCCCGAACAGGGAATTCTTACAAAATAGCTGTGAAATATATCACATAAATCCCCAAAAATCAAGGCCGGAAAAGCCCGCTTTTTCCATTTCATAGTTTATATTTTGCAATCCCTCCAAATGAGTAAAGATTCTATTTCTGCTAGAACATGATATTTGGCAAATGGTTCAAAGCTGTATGATAAATTATCTTCAAAAATAACTGCCGGGCTAAAATCCGGTTTTCTAATTTGGTCAATGCCGGGATTTCTTATATATTGTCTGGAAAGAGAAATAATATCACAGGGAGGATTAATGGGCAAGCCCAAGATTTCCGGCCTCGAGCCGAAGCATCTGGAACTCGAACCAAAAACTTATTATTGGTGCGCCTGCGGGCATTCGAAAAATCAGCCGTTTTGCGACGGCGCCCATAATGACAGCGGCACCGGCATTACCCCGGTGAAATTCGATATTTCCGAGAAGAAAGAATATTGGATGTGTATGTGCAAGCATACCGGCAATCCGCCTTACTGCGACGGCATGCACTGCGAGCTGGAGGAGTACAAGGAGAAGAAGGAGTAGGTCTTTTCATAATAGTAAGGATTCCAATTCTTAAACAAAAACCGCTGCATGATTATACAGCGGCCTTTATATCCTTGAAATTTATAACTATTCCGCGGCGGGCCTGACCGGAGATTTGCCGCCCTTGATCTCGGTTTCTATCGAGCCGAGACGCTCATGGATACTGAAGAATACGATCCAGATCTCGCAGGTTACGCGCCACATGATATTACCGAATGCAATAGTGATAATTCCGGCAAGGATGCTCAACAGGGTGCCACCGTAATTGCTGCCCCCGAATAACAGATAAACGCCCCAGAGGGTGACAAGAATTGCCCCGATAATGTAGATGGTCTTTATCAGCGATAAGCTGATCATGCTTTTGAATGAAAAATAGTCCTGAGATGTCATATACCTCTCCTGTCCTGAAGTGAGTTAAGTTTTTATATTCAGAAAAATGTTTACAGATTCAGTCGCAAAGTTCGTCAGGTCCTGATGTCGCCTGCGACGGGATTGTCACCTGACGGCATTTTTGTCAGTTCCTTATCCCCGATGAAATCGGGGATGAGAACTGACAAAATAATATTATATTTTACTTATAGCTTATTCAGCTGGGAATCCAGATCTTCCAGAAGATCACCGATATTTTCTATTCCCACAGAGATTCTTATCAGCGAGTCCTTGATACCGGTCTTCTCGCGCTCCTCGGGCGGGATCGAGGAATGTGTCATGAGCGCCGGAAGTTCCACCAGCGACTCCACACATCCCAGCGACTCGGCCAGGGTGAATAGCTTCAGGCCCTCCACAAATCCGCGCGCGCCGTTCAAATCGGACTTTAGCTCAAACGACACCATACCGCCATACCCGCTCATCTGTTTTTTGGCCAGTTGATGCTGGGGATGGCTTTCCAGTCCGGGATAGATTACGCGCTCGACCTTATCGTGCGCCTCCAGATGTTTCGCTATTGCCAGGGCATTTTGCTGATGACGTTCCATGCGCAAGGATAATGTCTTCGTCCCGCGCAGAATCATATAGCTGTCGAACGGGGAAAGTATCGCACCCGCAGCGTTCTGGTTGAAGCGAATCTTCTCGTCAATATGCTCATCCGAGGTAATCACCGCCCCGCCCACAGAATCCGAGTGACCGTTTAGATATTTGGTCGTGCTGTGCACCACCAGGTCGGCGCCCAGCTCCAGCGGCAACTGGAAGTACGGGGTCATGAAGGTGTTATCCACGGCCAGAAATATCTTTTTATCCCAGGCTATCGAGGCAATACTTCTTATGTCGCATAATTTCAGGAGCGGATTGGTTGGTGTTTCCAGCCAGATAAGGCGAGTCCTGTCTTTCACTGCATCGGCTATATTCTCAACTTTGCGGGCATCGACATAGTTGATATCGATATTGAATTTTTTGTTGAATAGATGGGTGAATAGACGGCGCGTACCGCCATAGAGATCGTCGAAAGCGATCATATGATCCCCGGCCTTCAGAAGGCTAAGTAGCACTGTGGTCGTGGCGGCCAGCCCCGATGCGAACGCCGTGCAGTACTTGCCGTTTTCCAGCGCTGCCAGACGTTTCTCCAGGGCGTTGCGGGTCGGGTTTGAGGATCGCGAGTACTCATAGCCCCTAGGCGGTTCGTCGATTTTGTTTCTTGCAAAGGTGGAGGTCAGATGCAAAGGCGAGACAACATCCCCGCTGCCTCCCTCGGACAGATTGGGCTCCTCGCCTATATGTAACGCTTTGGTTTCGAATTTCATCGCAGGTCTCCATTCAGAAAGCCGTGTTCGCGCATCCAGTTGTCGTTATAGATTTTGCTAAGGTAACGGGAGCCGTGATCGGGGAGAATCGTGATAATATTCTGTCCCGCTTTAGCCATCTCCTCGGCCACCTTCAAGGCCGCCCAGACTGCGCTTCCCGACGATCCCCCGGCAAACAGGCCCTCCTCGCGAGCCAGCTTGCGGGTTGTAATAAACGAATCCTTGTCTGTGACCCGGATTATATCGTCGATCAAACTAAAGTCAACCGCTTTTACCAGATAGTCCTCGCCGATACCCTCGACCTTGTAAACATGCGGCTGGCCGATATCGCCGGTTTTAAAGAAATTGTAGAAGACCGAGCCCTCGGGGTCGACTGCGATCACCTTTATATTCGGATTTTTCTCCTTCAAGAATTTGGCGGCGCCGCTTAGGGTTCCGCCGGTGCCGATGCCGGCCACGAAGTAATCGATATTGCCGTCGGTCTGCTCCCAAATTTCCGGCCCGGTTGTATTGTAATGTGCTTCTATATTCTTGGGATTGTTGTACTGGTCGGGATAGAATGAATTGGGAGTCTCCTCGGCAATTCTTCTGGCCACGCTGTAATAGCTGTCCGGCGACTCCGCCGGCACATCGGTACGTGTAACGATAACCTCCGCGCCGTAGGCGCGCATCAGGTTGATCTTTTCCTCGCTCATTTTATCCGGAATTGTGATAATACATCGGTAGCCCTTGACCGCCGCAATCATTGCCAGCGCCGAGCCGGTATTGCCGGAGGAATTCTCCACAATCGTGCCGCCCGGCTTCAGAAGCCCGCGCTTTTCGGCGTCCTCGATAATATATGCCGCCATACGGTCCTTGATCGATCCGGTGGCATTGTAGTATTCCAGCTTGGCCAGGATATTAACGCCCGAGCCGTTGACCATCGATTTCAGGCGCACCAGAGGGGTTTGGCCGATCATTTTCAGGGGGTCTTCCGAGACTTTCATCATGTCACCTCACAACTTCCGGTTTCATTGCCGCTGAGAGAATAATTCCATCTAATCAGGATTATAATTATCGTATATGCCTGTATAACGCAAATAGTTTCTTTAAGTGCCGCAAAATTTGCAAAAAGATGCATAAATGATCTACATTTGCGATGTTTTAAATTTGGTCAGGCCAACCGATTGCAGGCTAAATTTCCAGGGCACGCGGAAGCAACCGGTTGGCCTGCATGCATCTGGCTGTTGCTGAAAAAGCCGTTCAGTAATTCTGCGTTATATAAGAGTGCAAATTGTCTGCCGGTAGTAGGGTGATATACCAAATTGTCTTTTCTACGCTATGAGAACTCAACTAACAGATTGGGACAGGAAAATGATACTCTGCTTTTCTCTGATGGCTGGTTTAAAACGCGAATCATTTTCTTCTTATACATAATTTGCAGGGC
>WJIM01000430.1 GCA_014730285.1 Candidatus Zixiibacteriota bacterium | reverse complement strand
GAATATTGGTTTTCGCTTTTGTTGCCGTATATATCAACACATCCCCTGAAAACCAGCCATTGCCCATTACCGTAAGCGCCTCCGGAACGCTGTCAGTACCGATACCAATACTGGCATCAATGCCGGATGCATTCAAATGAATCTCCGCTCCCGGAGCCCCGACCAAGTCTGTCCTTAAGGTTAGACTGCCTGGAGATAAATGCGACTCCATATTTTGAGCAACATCATACATGGAGAGCTGAGCACTACCCCCCTTGGCGCTATAGTCACTGGTCATATCCAGAAGAAGTGCAGGCGGTTCGGGCTGCGGATTGAACATCTTAATACTGCCGCCAGATGAAGGAAAGGCGCCGATTTCGACAATCTCGCCATCATCGCCAGGATCAATAAGCTTCAGTAAATATCCATCATTAAAGGGAGACGGCTCAACCCCCATAACCTGCCCTATATCATTATAGAGATTAAGGCTTGCCCCATTTGTGGCATCGGCGTTAACCTCAAACATCTTTGCAGGTGGTTCAGGCTGGGGATTAAACATCTTTATGCTACCCGCAATAGACTTTGTGCCATCGGTATTGGATTCCAGTACAATTACAGAATCACCATCGATATCCTTCATTACCAGTTTTCCATTTTCAGTTTCAATATCACCGCCCATTTGCTGTGAAATGAATGCATGGGGCACTGCCGTAATCAGAGTGCGGGGCGATATTTCGGAATCGTCGCCAATCCGTATTCCAAGGTATCTATCCTCGCCGTTAAAAATTGAATCCTGGAATGGGGCGTCCTGCCCGAGGACCACACTAAACAAGCCATTTTCACACTCAACGATATGGCTTTCCGACCACATCCACATTTGCGTCAAAAGACTTTCATAAATATAGAATGTTACACCATAAGATCCATTTGCAGGTTCTCCTGAAGAAGCGGTAAGATAGCCCTGATAGTTTATTGTTCTGGATGAATCTGCTGAAATGATTGCCGCCGAAAATAAAATAATAGTGCAAAATAATGCACATACAAACTTGTGTCTCATGACATCCTCCTGAGATATGTCCCATTCTTTCATCTTGCGGGCCGGTGAGATCAGAAATGAATAATCTGGTCAGAAGCCCCGATAATAGTGACCTGAGCTGTCGTGCGGGTTGTTTATTAAATATATTAACTTAACCGTTTTTGTCAATTTAAAAGGGATATAATATACCACAATTATTATCTGGTATATAAAAAGCCCGCCTCTGACTTTGAAGCGGGCTTTATTGTTGTTAGATCAATTCTTGTTCTGAGGGCTAATCTCCAATCAGCTCTCTTACTTTGGAAATCACTTGTTCGGGGTCGATTGGCTTGTCTATGAACATTTCCGGCTTGACCAAACCTTCTTCACGCATCTGCTGAATCGTTTTGCGCAGAGCTTCACGCAGGCTGTCGTACGGGCTTTCATGGGTATCCTCACTCTTTCCATCAAGATCGGCCAGGACTTCCGATACACCGGTAAGCATGATCACCGGAAGGTCCTTATATTTTTCATCACGGCGGAGTTGTTTGAAAAGCACAAAGCCGGTTTTCTTCGGCATCATAACATCCAATATTACAAGATCCGGTTTCTCCTGCTCTATCTTGGCCAGCCCATCTTTGCCATCCTCTGCCCCAACAGGCTCATAGCCGTTTTCCTGCAAAGCCACGGAAAGAAACTTGCGTGTGTTTTCATCATCATCAACTACTAATACTCGCTTTGCCATCTATTTCCTCCTTACATTGGTTGGTACCATCTATGGGAAGATGGATGCGGAAAATCGTTCCCAGATCGGGCTCCGACTCGACATCTATCATCCCGTTGTGAACTTCAATCATTCTCGACGTTATTGCCAGCCCCAGCCCGGTACCGGCTTTGCTCTTTGTACTGAAAAAAGGATTGAAGATATTCGCCTTCACATCCTCGGTCATACCGCAGCCATTATCCTTGACCTCGATTACCGCCTGCCGGGCTTTATTGGTCAGGTATGCGCTTATCACGACCTCGGGATGTTCATTATCCTCGTAATCCTTCCAGAGGCAGGCATCAATCGCATTGGAAACGATGTCCATCACCGATGAATGTATCATCCTTGGATCGCATATAATTTTGGGCATCTGGCTGGAGACATCCAGCTTGACCTTCACGCCTTTATCCCGCGCAGTCGGCTTTATTACACGCTGAATCTCACACAAAGTCTGGATAAGATCGGCCTCGCTGAACTTCGGCTTCCACTCCTTGACATATTTCAACATATCCATAGACATAGTGGTAAGGCTGGTAATTCCCTGCTGGACGATATCCCATCCCTCGGTCAGCATCTTCTTGTCATCTTTCGCCAGACCGATTTTGACCATATAGGAACCGCCCTTGCAAGCGTTCAGCATATTTTTCATGGTATGTTGAATACCTGTAAAGACCTGGCCGATGGCCGCGAATCGCTGGGATTTGATAAGCTGATCCTGGAGTTGTTTCTGCTCGGTGATGTCTTTGCTGATTCCGAATGTCCCGATAACATCACCGGCCGGATTTCGCAATTGCGAAAGAGTCAGGAGCACATCACGGGCAATGCCGCTTTTGGTTACGAACTGGGTCTCGTAGTTGACCACATGATCGGTGAATTCCAGTTTGTCTATAGCTGTCTTGCGATCGCTCGGGTCTGCGAACAGCATTTCAACCGGCTTGCCGATCACCTCCATTCTGTCATATCCCAGAACCTTTTCGGCGCCGGTATTTATAGTCTGGATTTTATCGGAAGCATTTACGGTTATAATCATATCCGCAGAGCTTTCCACTATGCCTTCCAGATAGTCATGATTTTTTTTTAGCTCATTCAGGGACTGCTCCAGCATCGACGCCATATCATTAAATGAGGACGATAGCGCGCTGAATTCATCCCGGTCATCTTCTTCCAGACGATAATCGAATTCCT
>WJIM01000429.1 GCA_014730285.1 Candidatus Zixiibacteriota bacterium | reverse complement strand
GCACATTCATCTTGAGCATCTCAGCAATCTCGTTGGTAGTATAGAACTTAAGCTTGTTCTTCCTGTTTTTCTCAGCCATAAATTACCTCACTATAAAGCACGTATTGAAATTATATAGTATTATAAGGTATTATATAATATTATCAAGCATATTATCAACGGAGAATTAATCTGAAACATTGTCAATCTGCGCAAGAATATCATAGTTTAAGAGTTATGGACAAAAAAAGAGCCCTGACAAAGTCAGAGCTCCAATTTTCCGTAGCTTAATTAAGCTATGCCTTACGACTCTATTATCGACCTATTTAACCAAAAAGTCAAAAAAATGTCGCGGATATATTAATGGTCAAAAAAACCCGGCCATTAAAATCAGCCGGGCTTTTAGAAGAATAACCGTTATGGGCGAGATTTATTTGACTAAAGTCATCTTCTTCGAATCGATATATTCATCGGTGGTGAGACGATACAGATAAGTACCCGAGGCCACAGTATTGCCGGTGTCATCGGTCGAATCCCACTGCACAATATGTTCTCCGGCAGAGAGTTCACGGTCAATCAGGGTCCTAACCAGACGTCCCTGAATATTATAGACCTCCAGTTTGACATGGCCTGATTTCGGAATCGCGAAACGGATATCGGTGGTTGGATTGAACGGATTGGGATAATTCTGTTTTAGTTCATACCTGTCCGGCACCGCAGATCCCTGTTTCTGGCTGGGGTAGATTCCGGATTCCATAAATTCGGTAACTTCCTCCGGCTCCTCGCCCGCATTATAAACCTCTATTTTCAATCCAAGCTCCCGAATCTTCTGTTCGAGATTCGGATCATTCAGGTCGAGCTCATGAACATTGCCATCCTCGTCATGGAAAATCATAATTTTCTCGCCATCGGGATCATCCGAAGCGGTTACCTCGAAATACTTTATCCCGCTTTCATCACCGCTCTTTTCCAGGATTACCTGATGTGCCGATTGATTGGAATCGAGGAATATGATCTCATGACCGGAGATATCCACGGTACCTGAATCCTTGGCGATCCAGATATTAAATGTCGCGCTGTCTCCATCTGTCTCACCCATGGCGGTTAAGACAATATTATCGGCTTTGATTTCATGTTTCGTGCCATTCGGGTCATCATTTATCCAGATAACATTTTTGAAATGCTTCGCCAATGTGACGCTCTCTTCCCCCTTTATTTTCTGCACGGTCTCCAGTTTGGAATTGCCCATTTCATCGAAAGCAGTAATAACCAGCTCCACTTCATCCTCGGATTTCAGGTTATAAACCTGCACTTTGCATGTTTTGTCGCAGTCGGAGACCTCCAGTTCGGCAGAATCCAGACCCAGCTTAGTAAGAAAAATCTGGGCTTTTTGCTGGTCCACCACCAGATTTTCATCCACTCCGGCAAATGCAACCTCATAACCGATTGTCTGTTGAAGTTTGAGAGGTACGAGAGTGATAAAGGTCAGTATTATAATTCCCAATGCTATGGTTATGCCCATACGGGGGCGTTTTAAAAACGGATATGACAGGATCTTCATTATATTCATCTCCTTCAGACGATTTCCATCATCTGCTGCTTTTCTGTTTACCGTTGCTTTCAATTCAGGGAAGGAAATGCTGTCCTCCAGATCGTCGGCCCTGAGAGTTTCCAGATCGCGATGCAGCGCCAGGTGCGTCTGTAAAAACGCTTTGCAGTCGGTACATCGGTCCAGATGCTCCTTCAAGTCCTTGTCCTGAAGACAATTTTCGATATTTCTGCCCGCTTCTGTTAATCTTTGGCGGACTTTACGGCAACGCATATTTTTTCCTCACTCTGAATGGTTTTTTTTAATTCGGACAGATCTGATTTATTGAAGAACCTTGTTAAAGCCTTTTGCATTTGTTTGCGAGAGCGTGACAGACGAGTCCTGATATTACCCTGTGACTTGCCGAACATTCGGGAGAGTTCTTCGATCCCCCAGCCCTCCACATCATGCAGAACGATAAGGGCATGATTCTCGGGCGAGAGAGCATTGAGAGCGACCGAAAGCCTTCTTTTGACCGCCTGGGATGCGGCCAGATCGGAATTGTCAGGAATTTTCAGAGCCTTATCATCCAGAGACGAATACCGTTTCCAGAATGATTTGTGCGCACGGCCCCTGAAGATATTGACAATTATCCGATAGAGCCAGGGACGGAAGGCGTTGTGATCCCGAAGCTTCGCAAGTCCTGTCAGCGCTTTAACAAGACTGTCCTGGTAGAGATCATCACCCTCATCCCGATTTCCCGCAAGCTTGCGGCAGAAGGCTCGGGCTTTTAAATGCTCCGGCTCGACAAGTTTCCAGAATAAATCATTTCTGTTGTCCATCTACTCTTAAGACTGGTTTTGGAGTGTTTTTGTTACGCCCAATTTAATCCGGGAACGAAAAAGTAGAAAGCCGGTTTTTATTAAATACTGAAACCCAAGGAGGCTACTATGACTGAAAAAGCAACTTTTGCGGCCGGATGCTTCTGGGGCATCGAAGCGGCCTTCAGAAGGATAAACGGCGTTATAAATACTCAGGTCGGATATACCGGCGGCGATTACGAGAACCCGTCATACGAGGATGTCTGCTCGGGACGAACCGGGCATGCCGAGTCGGTCGAGGTGGAGTTCGATCCCAATCTCGTGTCATACGGGAATTTACTTAACGCTTTCTGGAATATTCATGAACCGACCTCCAAAAACCGTCAGGGTCTGGATATCGGAAGCCAGTACAGATCGGCCATATTCTATCATACGGAAGAGCAACGTGAGAAAGCCATAAGATCGAAAAATGATATGAACGCAAGCGACAAATTCGGACGCGAAATCGTGACCGAGATAGAACCTGCAGGCAAATTCTACCGTGCCGAGGAATATCACCAGTGCTATTATGATAAAAAAGGCGTTATACATTAACTTGACAAATATTATTCGGTAAGATAAAATAATGTCATGGCCGAGACAATAGTCAAAACCGAAGAGAAAAAGGGTAAGGGTGATTCCCATTTCCGGCGTTTGCTGATTACCGGGCTTCTAACAGCCATCCCCATCCTGATAACATGGCTGGTTGTCCGTTTCATACTCAATATTCTCACCGGCGCTGGCGAACCGGTGATTAATGCCCTGGCCAGGGTCATAGCTCCTTATTCTCAGACTTTAGCAGATATTCTAATCAATCCTGTAATTGAAGCTATCCTGGCTATTATATTAATTGTGCTGGTCTTCTATTTCCTCGGCCTTTTGGCGACACGAGTGGTCGGCAGGAAAATGCTGGAGATGTTCGATTCCTTGATGGAGAGGATTCCCTTAATCAAGACTGTATACGGCGGTGTCAAAACCTTAATACAGTCATTTCAGGCCCGGCCTGACGGCGCCCAGACTGTGGTGCTGATCGATTTTCCATCTCCGGAGATGAAAACGCTTGGTTTTCTTACCCGCACCCTCGAGGATTCCGACACCGGTGAACAGTTGGCGGCGGTCTATGTCCCCACAACTCCCAACCCCACTTCAGGATATCTCGAAATCGTACCCCAGGATAAATTAACTTATACCAACTGGACTGTGGATGAGGCTATGAGTTTTATCGTTTCGGGAGGAGCTGTGGCTCCGATGAAAATGAACTATGCCAAAAGCGCGAAGCCAAAAAACGATGCCCGAGGCTGAATAGGCCAAAGGAGTTTTTATGCCCGAAATAACGTGGGATGATTTTGAAAAAGTCGAAATTCGTGTCGGTACTATCGTAGATATACAGGACTTCCCCGAAGCTAAAAAGCCCGCCTATAAACTCTGGATCGATCTTGGAGAATTGGGCGTTAAAAAATCGAGCGCGCAAATCACCGATTTATACAGCAAAGGCGATCCCCTTCTCCGTCAGGTATTATGCGTCACCAATTTCCATCCCCGCCAGATTGCGAACTTCTCCTCCGAGATTTTAACTACGGGATTTTATAGCGATGACGGTTCGGTTGTTCTGGCTGTCCCGGAGCGGGATATACCCAATGGTACCCAATTGGCGTAATTTCTGCGCCTCAAAAATCCCGAAACTTATGGTGGATTTATCCACTTTTTTTTGTTGAAATGGAACTACTTACGTAAGTATATTGTTTGGTGCATAAGAAGTTGGGGCGATAGTGTTGTTACCAGATCAAAGTTTTTTTCGTTGCCTCACAACGATTTGAGAGCTTAAACGTATTATAATTCAAGGATGAATTGATATGCTCCGGCCAAAAAGTTTTGGGCTAAGCCGGAACAAAATCATGGATTGATTGTGAAATAGTTGGAATCAGCACCGATCAGACATCTTTTTGAATTACATTTTTGGGGCTAAGCAACTCAGACATCCTTGGTCATTTAGCAGATTGAATGCAGGGACGCAGTTAGAAAGAATGAGCGGTCAGGACTGCGGAATTTAACGCAGTTCGGAGCGCTTTGTATACATGGAAATTTTTACTGCGCAACACAGCTAGTTTGGCGCTGTTTTGCTGAATGATCCGCGCCGGGGGAATCTGAAGGCCGGGTCGCTTCATAGCGGCTCTCAGATTCCCTGCGGATCACTAATTTGCCTGAAGAAAAAGACATCTGTGATTAAGCACCAATGAAGGGTAAAACGAACCCATCTCGGATTTCGAGATGGGTTTTTGTTTTTTGCGCTCTTAATTTTAACAAATCTCTGGTGCACTTTATCATTTACCAATTCAGTCCGATTTATTATCTTGTCTTCCGCTTATGGCCGATAAAACCTTAAATCAAAAACAAATATCCGATCCCGAGAAATGGGTGGAACTGCACGGCGATTATCTCTTCCGTTACGCTATGATGCGCCTGAATAACAAGTCGCTGGCCGAGGATGTTGTACAGGAGACATTTCTTGCGGCTCTAAAAGCACGCAAAAATTTCGCCGGGAAGTCCTCGGAACGGACCTGGTTTGTGGGCATCCTCAAGCGCAAAATTATCGATCATTTCCGCAAATCCTCACGCGAGGACAGCCATGACGATATCCAGAAAATTATCGACATGAAAGATGACGATTTTCTTCTATCCGGTGCGCGTCAGGGACAATGGAAAACCGGACGCCGTCCCAAAGACTGGATGATAGATGAAAATGATCAATCCGAAAAAAACGAGTTCTGGGAATTCCTGAAGCGCTGTATTGCCGAACTCCCCCGACGTCTGGCCGAGGTATTTATCCTGCGTGAGATGGAGGAAATCGAAACGGATGAATTGAGTAACGTTTTGGAGCTTAAACCGACTAATCTCAGAGTTATTTTGTACAGGGCGCGTAAGCAATTACGATCATGCCTGGAAGACAACTGGATAAGGGCTCATGAGGATAGGAAATGAATAAAAAGCTACCGTTTGTAAAAAGAATAATGCTGAAAATGCAGGGCTTCATGATGAAAGCCATGATTTCCTGCGATGAGGCCAGCCGCCTGGCCTCCAAATCACTCGACACCAAACTCACTCCGGGCGAGAAGATGCGCATGAAGATGCACCTGATGGCCTGCCGTTTCTGCCGCAGCTTCGAAAAGCAGATTCATGCAATTCGTTCCATCCTTAGAAGCAAAAGCAAAGAGATGACGGAAGATACCGAAGAGAAATCCCTTTCAACAGAGGCCCGCGAACGGCTTGAGAACAGCATCAAGGAAAACAAATAAAAATCCACGCTTTCAAAAAAGTTTCAAGCCTGTAACATAATCAGCCTCTCGGCGACAAACGATTGTAAGCATTGAGAGATGATTATGAATAAGATTAAACACCTTACATACATAATACTAATCGCGGCACTTCCCTCCCCGCTGATGGCGCAGGCTTGCAGCTGCGGCGGGGCGCCCCTTATGGGTTCGCTGGATCTGCCCTCTACTCCTGCGGGAAGCTGGCAGTTTGCGCTGACATACGAATTCAATTCCATAGACGACGTTTATTTCGGCTCCGATGAGATCGATTCCGATGAACGCGAGCGTTCGGTTCATTCCGGAGTTCTGGAAATCGGTTATGGAATTACAGAGAGGATTTCTGTTTCGACCATGATTACGTTTCTACAGCAGGAACGTAACTCCGGGTTAGCAGGAGGCACAGGAGAATCGCTCCAAACGCGGGGAATTGGCGACGGGATCATAATGCTGAAATACGACCTGATCCTGTTGTCGATCTTATCGCAAACCCAGCTTTCGGTAGGCGGAGGTGTCAAACTGCCTCTGGGGCAGTCCGATATCAAATCCAACGGCTTTCTGCTGGCGGCCGACATGCAGCCCGGTACCGGATCATGGGATGGCGTTTTGTGGGGCTATGCTTATCAGGGTCTCGAGAGGTCCTCGAAGCTTGGATTATTTGCCTCAACCTTGTTCAGATTCAATGGCTCTAATGCCCGATTTGGGCCGCAGAATCAGGGGTATAAATTCGGTAATGAACTTATTTTCAAATCCGGCGCGAACTGGAGCCCCCTTTCGCTCATGGATTACACTCTGGCGCTGCGCTACCGTTCGGTGCGCGCCGATAAATTCTCGGGGGTGGATGTCCCCAATTCGGGCGGCAAATGGCTTGATCTTGAGCCGGGTGTAAATTTCAGTCTTAGCAATGCATTGCGCCTGCGTGCCTCGGGACGAATTCCGGTTTATCGAGAACTTGAGGGCACTCAGCTTACCACAAGCTATACATTATCGCTGACCCTGTTTTACTCAATCTTAAATAATGAAAGAGAATTTGAAATATGATTGCTGTGGAGGCAAGTATGCTAAAAAAGATATTGACAACGACAATTTTGCTTTCAGCCATCGGCATATTAATCGGCTGTGACGACAGCACGACCAGCTCCGGCACCGACACCTCGGGCGAATGGCTTCTGCCCCAAAATGCGATCTTTGACGGCGGCCCTGGCAAGGACGGTATCCCGGCTGTGGGCGGTCCGCAATTTATAAACGTTGACGAGGCAACATTTTTGGATGACAACGATCTGGTGGTGGGGATAAATATCAACGGCGATATCAAGGCTTATCCGCATCTAATCCTGGACTGGCATGAAATTGTCAACGACAATGTCGGCAGTAAAGGAGTATCCCTCACTTACTGCCCTCTGACCGGCTCAGCTATCGGCTGGGGGCGCGAGGTGGACGGCCGCTCCACGACCTTCGGAGTATCCGGCCTGCTTTACAATAATAATCTTATGCCGTATGATAGAGCTACAAACAGCACCTGGTCGCAGATGGAATTGAAATGCGTTAACGGTAATTTAATCGGTGCCGGGCCGGAAATCGTACATGTTATCGAAACAACCTGGGGCACCTGGAAAGAGTTATATCCGAATTCACGGATTATGTCTACCAATACTGGATTCAACAAACCTTATGGGCAGTATCCCTACGGTGATTACAGAACCAACCACGGCCGTCTGCTCTTTCCGATTACCAACGACGACAGCCGTCTGCCGCGCAAGGAACGAGTGCTGGGCGTTATAGTCGGCGATCGGACCAAAGCGTATCAGATTGATGCATTCGATGATGAGCTCGATTTAATTCAGGAAAACTTAAACGGCACTGAATTAGTTGTTGTCGGGAGCAGCGATTACAACTTTGCGGCAGCTTTCAGCAGGGAGCTCCCAGACGGCACACTTCTGGATTTCAGAGCGCTGGAGCCGAATGATTTCCCCGAAGTCATGAGAAGTACCGACGGCACGAGATGGGATATCTTTGGAGTCGGTACTCAGGGGCTTCGTGAAGACGAACGTCTTGCCCCGGCTCTGTCATTTATCTCATACTGGTTTGCCTGGGGCGCATTCTACCCCGGGGCAGCCTTGAGCAGTCTATGATGTATGAAATGAGTGTCGCCGACAAATATATTTGTCGGCGATTATTGGAATTCAAAAGACCCTTTACAGTTAACGTCATCGCGGTACGGGCCACCAGGAAGCCATGACGATTGCATCCCGCGATCCTCATGATGCTCCTCCCATCGCGATGACGTTTTTTGTTGCGGCAGTTGGATCAAATACAATAATTCACAGGAGAAGGCTCTTTATTCTCCGCCTGCTCTTTTTCCGGGCGGGGTACTATCAGGATGAATGCCAGTGGGAAGATAACCAGAGAGTAGAGCCATTTAAAAACCATGATCTTCCACGGGGCTGAGATGAAGGATTTATAATAT
>WJIM01000067.1 GCA_014730285.1 Candidatus Zixiibacteriota bacterium | reverse complement strand
TAAAGTGCTGACACTCATAGAACCTGTCTTCAAGCTTTTCAGGGGCAAATTTCTGGGGAAATGCAGTCCGCTGCATTTCTTCTGGCACAGCTTCGATCTGGCCCTGACAAGGTTTTCCGGTAAGGCAGTTGAAGTCTCTCCGGATGCTGATCCGGTTACGAAAGAGGCCTATTCTCATGAGGTAATCAGCGCCGGATTCTGGCCGGGAGATGACGGTTTTCCGGAGCCGGCTTTTTATGCTTATGCTTATCCCGAACCAAGAGGTTTGAGCGAAAAGCAGCTGAAACCAAAGCAGGCCTGGTGGCAGGATATAGGTGGAAGTCATCTGGCAGTTTATAAATATAAGGATTTTATAGAGTCTTCAAATCCGGAAGAGGATTTAATGGATTTTCTGCAGAGCAGTTACTTTGCCGCAGCCGATTTGGCCGGATGGCCGCGCAAAGACCTGGAAATTGAATTGTAGGATTACTTTTTGGGTATAATTTTATAATCGGGATTTATAATAAGCCGTAATACGAAGTAATGACATATCTCAGCGTTTCTTTTCTCGGTAATACTCGATGCCGTTATGTTCGCACCACCAAATGGCGAGTTCCTCGTATTGGCTGTCACGATACTTGAACCATTCATCCCGCAATCCGAGACGCCAAACGGTATCTTTGAAGAACCTGAATGCGCCCCTGCCTTTAAGGGCATAATACAATTCATCGGAGTTCGACTGGTCAGTTACCGAAAGAGCGAACTTTTCCATCATACGATACTCGTTGATTTCAAACTGACCTGGCAATGCGATATAGTTATCCGTTTCCAATACCGCAAGGGCATGATCCAATGGCTCACCTGTCAATGGATCTTCATCTTCGCTCTCCTCGGCCGCCCGGAAACCGGAATCGGAAACCATTACTATTTCTCCGGTCTTTTTATAGAGAAAATGGTTCATCTCATCGGACTGAAATACCATGGCATCAATAACGCTTTCTAACGAAATTCTCAGACGCTTCGACTTCAATAATGATACATATCTCGATATCGCCACCTCGCATGCGGTCCGCGATTCGGTCGGGATTCACATAAACAATAACGATTCTACATATACGACGCATATGATCCATACCGGGCAGGGGACAGTATCACTTGCAACGGGATATCTGGATGGCGACAATTATGTTGATATATTGGTTGGATGCAATCAGGGAACTGTCTGGAATCTCAAAAACGATCAAAGCGGGAGCTTTATCCCCACCGAGGTTCATCTCGGTAATCTGGATGATCCCGCACGGGTAGCTGTTACCGATCTCAATGGTGACGATATAGGTGATTTCGTGGTAATCCATTCAGTCAATGATTTTCTTTTTCCATATTTCAACAATGGCGATGGTACATACAGCGTCGGATCTGGCTATATTCTCACCGATAATCCGAGATTCGTTGCATTTAACGATGTAAATGAAGATAACGAAGATGATGTTCTCATCTGTATCGGAACCACAGACGAAATAGAGCTGTATCTCAATGAGGGGGATAGCACCTTCAGCCTCGATTCGTCGTATGCCGTTGGCGGCACAGCCAGGGGGCTGACGTTTGCTGACTTTGATAATGACGGGCACCAGGACATGGCGGCTGCATCATGGACCTCCGATAAGGCAGCTATATTTATAAATCGTCTTTCCATAATCGTGTCGGTTGACGATATCGATACCGAGGGTAAAGTTCCGGAGGAATTTACACTGGGCCAGAATTATCCGAATCCCTTCAACCCGAATACCAATATCCGATTTGCCCTGCCAACCGGATCACATGTCAAAATAGAAATCTTTAATATGCTGGGACAGTTAGTAACGGTGCTTGTGGATGAGTATCTGGAGGCAGGTGTGAAAGAGGTTAGCTGGAACGGTGTAGATGCGTCAGGGGAGAAGGTCACATCCGGCATATACTTATATCGTATTACGGCGGATCAATTTATCGATTCAAAAACTATGCTGCTGTTGAAATAAACCGGAACCATACACTTTATAGAAATAAATCATCCTGTCGACTCAGTTCGTCGGGATGATTTTATTGTTATAATGGAAATCAGCCCTCAAACAGGTTGTCACCTAAAACATTGTAACACTTTGTACGAGTGGATTAACTTTTGGTGAATCCTTTTCATTGATTAAATCAGCATTGACCTCCATGGTTTGGTAATCGTTTGTCAATTCAAATATTATAGCGGCATTCCGGTTTATATCTGCGATCGGGCTGCGGATAGTTTGTAACCATTGCCGGATAGTGAATTGTTATTGATTGACGATCGACGAGCAAAATCATGTAATTCTTCTAATTGAGCTTTAATGGAAGCATAGCTTTATGTCCGAAAATAAAAATCAATCCCGGATGCAGTCCACTCTGCAGGAACTCAAAAGCATCAACAGCCTAATCGACAAGACCAGCAGGGTAAGGGAAACCAACCATATAATGTCGATTATAATAAATGAGGTAATCAGACTCACCGATGCAAGCCAGGGAGTAATCAATCTTGCCAAACCCCAGTCAGAGGAGGAACGTTTTAAATCGATTTTGTGTTTCCGTATGGTTTGCGGCGGGTCTTTTCTTTGAGTCCATCTAATCCTTGACTCTCATAAGCTTTCTTGATATCGTAGAAGTGTTGACGGGAACAGCCGTGAATTCGGCAGGTTTCGGATACATTCTGAAGATATTACCCCAATTCAAGAAGAGTAAGTTTCTTCTGCACAAGTTTCTGTTGGGTGGTCATTATTCAAACCTCCTGATTTGTTGTTATTTCAGAGGTTAATGACCACTCGCAGCTTATGCAAGTGTCAAATAAAGTTCGTCCTGTCACATATTATTCACTCGGCGCAACCTGCCGCAGGTGGCAGCGAGATAAGCTCGTTAAAATCTATTCTATGCTAATTCATGAATTTTCCTTCAATAAATCCGAGACTATTTGATAGGCATGGGAGACCGCCGGAAAGCACACTTTCATAGCTATATCGGAGTTCATGAGTTTCTCGCTATCCAATTCATTAGTCAAATCCAACCCGGTTAATTCGCGACAATTAATGGTTTTCATCTCATCCTCAAAACGGCGGCGCAGTTCACGAGCGATTTCGGCCGTCTCTAACCATTCCTCAATACTGGAACTTTGTTTTCGAATAATACCGATTGCCATCGTGGCACCTATAACCGCTCCGCACACACTACCGGTATTGCCAATTCCGCCCCCAAAGCATGTGGCGATTCTGGGAATAAGATCGTTTTCAATACCATAATCCTGACACACTGCCAGGAGTACGGCCTCGGATCAGACATGACCCTCCTGCATAATCTTAGCGGCCAAGTTCTGTTCCATAGACATTCCTCCTTGATGTTAGGTTTGCACCATATTAAATGATTTTAATCTTGTTTGCAATAAATATCAGCGGGGTATACGATACAAGCTCATCAACCGGATCATGCAGAATTCCGCTTAAACATTACGCAAACCAGCGACATCGATACAAGGCGGGATCAAACGAATATGGCTGCCCGGATGTCATTCCCCTTAAGCCCCCGCCATAAGCCGTACAAACTATCGGAAAGTCGTTGCCAGAGTGTAATCCTTGACTTATATTCCAACACAATTTGTCTGGATTGTCTGAGGACCTTTGCCGGGAATCGGAAGGTCAATCAAAAACGGAGCGTCGCCATGAAATTTCTTCCGTCACAAATTCTTTACTTCACACGAAGCCGGACAACCAAACAGAATGTAAGGCTTTTGTTGAAGTTTCTGACTCTGCTGTCGGTGCTGGTGTTGGTCTACAGCGTTCTTTTTCACTTCATCATGCTGCATGAGGCCAGGGAGTATTCATGGATAACCGGCTTATACTGGACATTGACAGTCATGTCCACTCTGGGTTTTGGCGATATCACGTTCGTAAGTGATCTGGGCAAGGCTTTTTCGCTGGTCGTATTGCTCTCGGGAATTCTGTTCTTACTGGTTATGCTGCCTTTTACATTCATTCAATTCTTTTATGCCCCATGGCTCGAGGCTCAATCGAGAGCAAAGACCCCCCGTGAATTACCGGCGACCACATCGGGACATATAATCCTGACCAGTTTTGACAGTCTCACGGTTAACCTGGTGCACAAACTGGCAAAGTACAACTACGAATATGCGATTGTTGCCCCGGACCTGAAGCGGGCGCGGGAATTATATGAAATGGACATGAAGGTAGTGGTTGGCGAACTCGGTGATGCTGAAACGTATCGTCGACTCAGAATAGAAAACGCCGCCATGCTCGTCGCGAATAATGAAGATACGCTCAATACTAACATCGCTTTCACTGTACGCGAGATAACAAAAGACATTCCAATCATAACCAACGCTGAATCGGACGACTCCATTGATATCCTCGAGCTTGCCGGGAGCAGCTATGTCTTTCAGTTCATGAAGATGCTCGGGGAATCGCTGGCGCGTCGGACGCTTGGAATGAGCATCGGGGCAAATGTAATTGGCCGGTTTGATCAATTGATTATTGCCGAGGCCTCGGCGATGCGGACGCTTCTGGAAGGAAAAACGCTTGTAGAAAGCGGGATTCGCGCAAAAACCGGTGCTACCGTGGTTGGTCTTTGGAAGCGCGGGGAGTTCAGGGTGCCCCTTCCGGAATCGCGCATTGATTCAACCACGGTGCTTGTTCTGGCAGGATCGCTTGAACAGCTTGAGAACTTCGAAAAAGTTTACTATGCCCAGGATACCCGTCCCGCAACCGAAGCCCTGGTCCTTATTCTGGGCGGTGGTCGTGTCGGGCTTGCAGCGTCCAATGCTTTAAAACAGCGGGGGATACCATTTCGGATTGTTGAGAAGAATCCGAAATTTATCCGGGACGAGAATTACATAGAAGGGGATGCCGCCGATATTCACACGCTTTATGAAGCGGGGATTCGCGAGGCGACCTCGGTTATAGTCACTACGCATGATGACTCCGTAAACGTCTATCTCACCATTTATTGCCGAAAACTTCGCTCCGATGTGCAGATAATCAGCAGGGCGAACCTCGACCACAACATCTCCAAGCTTCACAGCGCCGGGGCGGATCTGGTTATGTCACATGCCTCGATCGGCGCAAATACGATTATCAACCTTCTGCTGCCTAACCGGATAATGATGGTTGCCGAGGGACTGAATGTTTTTCGGCTTCCGGTCCACAAGTCATTTGCCGGAAAATCCCTGGCCGAGGTTCCTATTCGGCACCAGACCGGATGCAGCGTCATAGCTATCAGCAAAGACGGCGATTTACGTATCAATCCCGGGCCTTCGGTGATTCTTGACGCCGATGATGAAATGGTGCTAATCGGCAGCGGCGACGCCGAAAAACGCCTGATGGAGATTTACCGGTGATAGGTACC
>WJIM01000428.1 GCA_014730285.1 Candidatus Zixiibacteriota bacterium | reverse complement strand
TTTATGGCATACCAAAATCAAGAATAAGATTAATTCCGTTCGGATCATCACAATGGGAATCGAACATGAGTATCAAAAAAGGGGCATAGATAATATCTTCTACCTCGAGACTTTTAACAGAGGCTATGAGAAGGGTTATGAGTGGGGGGAGATATCATGGGTGCTCGAAGATAACAAGCTGATGATCCGTGCCGCCGAGCTTCTGGGCGCCGAAAAATACCGCACATATCGTGTCTACGACCTTCCCCTCGGCGCGGAATAATATATGCTAAATCCATGCAAAAGTGTGAGCCAGGTTCCCTAACCTGGCAAAATTTCCGTCGGGAATGGGTTCCCGACAGCACTGATATTTTAAAACCACATGCGGGCTTTTTTCTTGTAGTCGCTGTACTTCTCGCCGAAGGTATCTGACATGGCGCGCTCTTCAACGGGTATGAAGAATATCTGCATGCACATGAAAAATCCCAGCGGTGCGACAAATGCCGTCAGCGATCCCAGAAGCACCGCTTCCCCCAGGAGAATGGCGGTCATACCGAGATACATCGGATGACGGCTGAGTCCGAATGGCCCGCTGGTTACGATTACACTGGGTTTCTCGTGAGGTTTGACAGTGGTCTTGACCTGCTTGAAGATCTGGTCGGCCCAGACCGTGATCCACGCCCCGAAAATAATAAATGGTATCCCGATCAGGTTTAAGGGAAAGTCGAATATCCTGTCAACCGGCAGCAGGAAATTCAGCGGAAATGCAATGAGAAGAAAGATAAAGAAATACGTTGGCGGCAGCGGTCCTTTTGCTTTCATTTTCTCAACTCATAGCCTGTTTTTTCGGGTGCCGACGACAACTTCATTTGTCGTCGATGGCAGGTTCGCGGAGAACCTGTCCTACTATAAATAGCGTATCCGAATGACTGAGCGGCTTGCCTTTCATCTCCTTCAAAAATTCATCTAGCCGTCTGATCCAGTAATCCTTGCGCTTTGTCTGTGAGGCAAACTGCTCGAATTGCTCAAAATACTCCTCGAACGTTCCCTGTTTATTACATGTATCAATCTCAAATTCGAATTTAATGCCCCTTTGTTTCAAAAAGTCGCTCAGGGTATCGAGAGGAATATACATAAAATGCGAGTAGCCCGCCTCCTGCTCAACCTCGAGGAATAATTCCTGGGCTTTGATCCTGTTGCGTTTGCCTTCAGTTTGTCCATCATTGAATGGCTCCTCGATCAGTACATTTTTTGATGATACCCGCAGCATCTCATCAAGTGCGGTCTGCCATTCCTTGATATGATGAAGCGCATCTTTTTCATATACAAGATCAAAGGCGGCATTATCGAATTCCAGGCAGCGTCCGTCGCCGACCTGGTATTTTATATTTATTCGGGAGAATTCTTTCCGGGCTTTTTCGATAGCATCGGGATTTATATCCACGGCAACCACTTTGCCGCAATATTCGGAGATTTCCGACGTAAACGAACCGTCGCGGCATCCGATATCAAGCACGCATTCGGGTTTTAGTTCTATTATTTTATCTTTGAGCATTAGACTATTCTGATTTAACGCAGGACCCCTGTGGTCCTGCCTATTCAAGATTGGCAGGTTCGCGGGGAGCCTGTACTACATATATGTATCCGGCTTTACGCAGTCCCCAGTTTCTTTTTTGTATAGGGTATCAGGCCGCCCTCTTTCATGATGGCCATTATTTCGGGAGCGTAGGCCGGGAAAGCGAACTCGCCGTAGGGGGACTGGATTTTGCCCTTTTCGAGGTCAATTTCGAGTTTGTCACCCTTCTGGATTTTATCCACCAGTTCAGGCTGGACAATTGCGGGCACGCCGTTATTTATCAGGTTTCGGAAATATATACGTGCGAAGGTTTTGGCGATCACCGCCCCCACTCCCGCGAATTTGAGGCATTTGACCGCCTGCTCACGCGAGGAGCCGCATCCGAAATTTGTACCGCCCACAACGATATCGCCGTCCTCGACAGTTTTGATGAAATCCGGATCGAGATCCTCCATGGCATGCTGCGCCATCTCCTGGGGATCGGTCACGGTATATGTGTATTTGCCGGGAAAGATAACATCGGTATTGATATCATTGCCGTATTTGTAAATCTTGCCTTTAATTGCCGCCATAATATTATCCTCCTTGGTTAAACCATTAATATATCATGAGAATTAATTCCGGGCAAGCTATTTAGGCAGGGCAAAAGCCGGAACTATAATGGAAAATCATTGTTGGAATCGTCTGCAAAATCGAAAAATTGCAGGAAAATCCGTTTGCATAATTTCTGATTTCGTATATAATGTTGCAGACAAAATTGACATAGTTCGGCCCTATCGTCTAGTGGACTAGGACGGGTGGTTCTCAGCCATCAAACCGGGGTTCGATTCCCCGTAGGGCTACCAAATATGTAAGTGCCTGTTAAGAGAAGACTTGACAGGCACAATTTTTTTCGGCCATTTTTTGATATAAGAAATTTTTCCGTTTGGGACCATTTCTGGATCATCCGGATTCAAAACACCTTAAAATAATTTAAAAGAGATCAAAAGTACTATAATCTAAAACTCCTTGAAAAATCAGTACTTATTCAGTAATAGATTGCAAATCAACACAAATTTATTGAATTTAAGAGAATACATCTCGGCGCTTTAAGCTAATTTTCTATAAAGGGTGAATGTTTCTATGCATTCTCCGATAATACAAAAAGGGAACTGACATCTGAGATGAAAACCTACTGATTTTGGATTCTATGACAATTACATATGGTCAATACGAATCCAGTCTGAATATATCGATTTGAATCTGTCAATTGACATATAGCGGAAAGCAGGGGCAATAAAGATATTCTGATTATCTGCAATCATACATGATACTGCAGTTTATAAAGCTGCGAAGAATAATTGGAGCGGAAGATTGCCGTCGGCAATCTTCATTAAAAATGGGGTCTTAGAATTGCTTGGTAAATTCAAAAATAAATTAAATATAGTGGGTATGGCGGGAGTCAGGCCGTTTCTGCTATCGGGGCTTGGAAGAACAATCCTGATTTGGCTTTTGTTTATGACGCTTATACCGATCACGATTGTCGGGATCCTGAGCTATCAAAACGCGCGCGAGATTCTTCATCAGAACTTTGAGGAGCAATTCATTGCCACTTCAAACCTTAAATCGAGAATAATCGAGCAGTATTTCTCCCAAATAATAATCTCTTTGAACCAACAGGTTAAAGTTCATTCCAACGCATCGTTTCTTGAAAACCTCAGGCATTTCTACAGGGAAGGGAATAAATCCCTGGGAGATTTTGTGAACAGCGATCGCTGGAAAAAAATGTGTGCAGGGCAGGCGAACGATTTAAAGGCCTGGAAAGAAGCCTGGGGATTTTATGACGTATTTCTGATAGATGTGGACGGCAATATTTTATTTACCGTAACCGGGGAAAGAGACCTGGGCGTCAACCTACTGCATGGAGAATTCAAGCAAACGCATTTTGCTTATGCACTGCGGAAAGCCCGGAGCAGCGGGCAAACGATCTTTTCTGATTATGAACTCTATGAACCCTCTGGTGGTAAACCGGCAGGTTTTCTGGTTTCAAGAATTGATGATGAGTCTGGCAGGCCGGCCGGCTTCTTGGCGGTCCAGCTGGGAATCGATCGTATTGACTCAATTATGCATCGGACCCGCCTTTCCGACAAGCATAAAAGTTATTTACTCGGAAAGGATTTAAGAACCCGGTCACGTCTGGTACTGGATGATAAAAACGTGATGCTGAGGGATACGATCATTACCGAGAAGACCTTGAATTGGCATAGAAATCATGTGGAAGATAATTCCGAATTCTCGCACAGCCAGGAGAATGGGATTTCTATTTATAGCGGCCCAAATGGCAAAACTGTACTGGGATTCCACAATAACATTTCAGTGGCCGGAATCCCGATGGCGATTGTTGAAGAGATTGAAGTCGAGGAGGCGTTTTCTGCAACGAATAAACTAAAGTATTCTATCCTGACGCTGCTTGCAATTACATGCCTTGTCGCTCTTTTTCCGGCATTCATGATTGCCCGTCGAATTACAGATCCGATCCAACGGCTCACCGGCAGTGCACGCTTGATCGGCCAGGGACTTCTAGATCACAGAACAGGAATCGAAAGAAACGATGAAATTGGACAGCTATCGAAGTCCTTTGACATTATGGCCAAAAATCTAAAACGGATTACCGCCTCACGGGATGAGCTTGAAAAGGAAATTTCTATCAGGCAGGCCACAGAGGAGTCTTTGAAGCAATACGAATACATCGTATCCAGCGCTTCCGATATGCTTGCCCTGCTGGATAAAAACTATGTATTCAAAACCGCAAATCCCTCCTATTTGAAGGCTTTCGGCCTCGGCTCCGGGAACATTCTGAATAAGACCGCCCTGGAAGTTTTCGGAAAAGACTACTTTGAACGCACAATTAAACCGCATGCCTCCAAATGCATGCAAGGTGAAAGCACCGAATATCAGGAATGGCTCGAATTTCCCGATAAGGGTAAGCGCTTTATAAGTTTCAGCTTCTATCCGTATTCCGTGAATGAGAGCGAGATTAAGGGATTTGTAATCAACGGAAGAGACATCACTGGCTGGAAAAATTCCCAGGAGCAGATGAAGGAGAGCGAAATGCTGTTTCGCTCGGTGTTTGAGCGGGCGGCCATCGGAGTTGCAAGAGTGGCCCCGGACGGCAGTTGGTTGGACGTGAATGAGCGGTTTTGCGAAATCGTGGGGTATTCGAAGAATGAATTGCTGTCCAAGACCTTCCTGGCCATAAGCCACCCGCAGGATTTGAAAACGGAAATGGAATATGTGAATCAAATGCTTAACGGTGAAATTAATACTCATTCCATGGAGAAAAGGTTCATAAGCAAGCAGGATGATTCGATTTGGGTAAATCTTTCTATCAGCCTGGTGCGTGATATCGCTGGAAAACCCTTGTATTTTATCTCGATTATAGAGGATATAAGTAATCGCAAGGAGGCGGAACGGGCTATTCAAATAGAACGTGAAACATTAAGTGCTGTCTTTGACGGTGTGGAAGATATAATCTACATAGCCGATCCTGAGACATATAGATTATTGCACGTAAATGATGCTTTTAAAAAGACATTTAGCGAAGAGGCTGTGGGCAGGAAATGCCATGAAGTGATTTATGGCAAGAGTGAACCCTGCGAATTTTGCACGAACAACAAGATTTTCGGCCGGAAGTCAGGTAAAACCCATGTCTGGGAAGTCCGGAATGAGGTTACTGGCAAATGGTACAGGTGTTCCGACAAAGCGGTGACCTGGATTAACGGTAAACAGGTTCGCTTTGAGCTGGCTTCCGATATCACAGAGCTCAAGTTAAGCGAACAGCGCCTCAAGCTGGCTCTCGACGCGCAACAGGCCGGTATCTGGTTCTGGGATAGAGAAAGCCGGGAAATCAGATGGGACAGGCGCATGGAAAACATGATCGGCATCCCTGATGGCGATTTCGATAGCACTTATGAGAGCTGGCTGGGGAAGATTCATCCTGCGGACAGAATGGATGCCAAAAAGGCGCTTGATGATACTATAGGGGGAAGGTCCGATTGCGACATTGTGTACCGTGTTGTCAGGGATGAAAACACTGAGCTCTATATTCAAACCCAGTCCCTGACAATGAAGGATATGCAGGGGAAACCCACATTGACAGTCGGCATTTGCCTTGATGTTACCGAGAAAATCAATTCGCGAAAGGAATTGGAATTAACACTGGAACGATTGAACCAATCGAACGAAGAGCTTGAGCAGTTTGCCTATGTGGCATCGCATGATTTGCAGGAGCCGTTGCGCATGGTGGGAAGCTTTGTACAGCTGCTTCAGAAGAGGTATGAGGGCCGTTTGGATAATGACGCTGATGAATTCATTGCCTATGCAGTAGACGGGGCGAACAGAATGAAACAGATGATAAACGATCTTCTTACTTTTTCCCGGGTCGGTACCCGTGGCAAGGAATTTAAACCGGTGGACTGCAACCGGGTTATGCATGGGGTATTGACTGACCTGCGGAATTTGATTCAAGACAGCGATGCTGAAATCCAGTGCGACAAGCTTCCGACTATTATTGCCGACTCGGCACAGATCGCACAATTGTTTCAAAACCTCATTTCAAATGCAATTAAGTATTGTGAGAGGACACCTCAAATAAATATTGTCGCCGAGAAATCTGATGGTGATTGGATATTTTCGGTCGAAGATAATGGTATTGGAGTCGATCCAAAGTATTTTGACCAAATCTTTATAATCTTCCGACGCCTGCATGGCAAGTCCAGCTATGCCGGCAGCGGAATAGGTCTATCGGTTTGCAAGAAAATAGTAAATCGCCATGGAGGCCGGTTATGGGTCGAATCAAGCCTTGGAGAAGGGTCCCGATTCTACTTCACTATTCCCATGGCTACCGAAGATAATGCCCAGAACACAAATGCATCCTCTATTGAGGAGAAGGAGAATACATGTCAATCATAAAAGATTTAAGGCCGATAGATGTCCTCTTGGTTGAAGACAACCCTGGGGATGTCCGCCTGACTGAAGAAGCGTTAAAGATAGGAAAAGTGGCCAACAACCTGGTGGTCGCGCAGGACGGGCTTGAAGCTCTGGATATACTGCATCAGCGCGGGAAGTTCAAGGATGCGATGGTGCCCGATATGATATTGCTCGACCTTAACCTGCCCAAGGTTGATGGACGTGAGGTACTTCGAGATATAAAGAAAGATGAAGACCTCAAGAGAATCCCTGTGATTGTGCTGACAACATCTCAAAATGAGCAGGATATTCTGAAGGCTTATGGGCTGCATGCCAATTGCTACATCACCAAGCCGGTGGATCTGGATGATTTTATCAATGCCGTAAGGATGATTGAAAATTTTTGGCTTAGTATCGTGAGACTGCCGAACAAGGCCGCCGAGCGGGAGTAATATATGCCGAAGCGGGGGAGTTTTCTTTATGGTACAAAGAACAAATAAAACAAAAAATGACAAAGAACCATTTTTAAAAAGGGTGAGTGATCACGGCGCTGTTAAGGGTATAGAGGTTTTGCTTGTCGAAGATAATCCCGGCGATGCCAGATTGATTGAGAAGATGTTGCGGACATCTTCAACCCCGGAATTTAAAATAATTCATGAAGACTGCCTCAAAGCTGCCAGGCAGATACTCTGCGATAAACACATAGATGTCGTTCTGCTGGATTTACATCTTCCCGATTCGCATGGGATTAACACTTTCCTGCAGATTTCATCTGTGGCCCCTGCAATCCCGATTCTGGCGCTAACGGGGCATAACGATCATGAGCTGATTCAGCAATTTCTGAACAGCGGCGGACAGGATTACCTGGTGAAGGAC
>WJIM01000427.1 GCA_014730285.1 Candidatus Zixiibacteriota bacterium | reverse complement strand
TTCTATCTTTATAAAAGCGCCCCCAAGGTGCAGCTCACCCCGCATGAAACTTATCTGGAAGCATTAAAGGCGCTTCTGAATAACGATAAGGCCAAGGCCTTTCTGAGGCTTCGCGAGACGGTGATGGCCGATACGAATAATATTGATGCCTACCTTCGCCTGACCAATCTTCTGCGTGAAAAAGGCAATGCCAAAAAGGCTTTGCAGATCGATGCCGATCTGCACCTGCGCCAGAATCTTTCGCAGTATGAGAAGGCCGAGGTTATGCTCTCTCTGGCCGAGGATTATATGCAGGTCTCGCAGTTTGACGCCGCCGAGAAGGTTTTGCAGGAATTGAAGAAATATCCCGACCGCAAGGCTGCGGCAGCCAGCAAGCTGGTAAAGCTGTTTACCCGCAAAAAGGAATGGCGCCGGGCGGTGGAATATCAGGAAGAATATCTCAAGATTCAGGGCATTGACGATAAAAGCTCGCTGGCCGAATTGAAACTGAAACATGGGGACGAGCTCAGGAAAAATGAAAAATATCATGATGCCCGTATTGAGTATCGATCTGCACTCAAATTCAATCCCGGTTTAGCCGGGGCCGTGGTCGCAATCGGCGACTCATACGAGAAAGAGGGCAAGCTCGAGCATGCGGTGAAATCGTGGAAGAAAATAATTGAGGTTGACGCCTCCAAGGCGGGCGAGGTCTTCAATCGTATTCAGAAAGTCCTATTCGATCTGGGACAGTATTCGGAAATCGAAGATTTTTATAATCAGGTGCTGGAAAAGGATCCGAAAAATCTACAGGCTCTGCTGGGTCTGGCCTCAATGGCCGAAAAGCGCGGCGAGGGGACTGTGGCCGAGGATTACTACAATCAGGTTCTGGAGATAAATCCCGAATATATGCCGGCGCTTCTGGGACTGATACGTTTCTATCAGCGCCAGCAGCGTACCGATGATGCGGCGCGGGTGATCAACCAGACAGCTCAGACATTACTCAATTACTAATTTTTGCAATGCGCATTATTTCTATATCCATATTTCTGCTTATTATATTGCCTGCGATTCTCGCGGGGAATTTCGGCGAGGTTCGTGACTTAATCGAGCAGGGCAAGCTGCATCAGGCCGAGGAGCAGCTTGGACGCGAGCTTACCGGGACATTCTCCGATTGGGAGGGGGCATATCTATCGGGAATCCTGAAAGCAAACGGCGAGCTTTCGGTAAGCGAACTGGAAAAGGCGCTGCTTCTGTGCAAAGATGATTGCGATGAAATAGTATCGCGGCTGTGTGCGGCCTATTACTCATTCGGCAATTTCCAAAAGGTTGTCGATTTTTATGAGGACAATGAAGACAAGCTTGACGATGACACGAAATCATTTCATGCCCGCTGGTTTACCTCTCTGGCATATCTGAAACTGGGTGAGTTCGATAAAGCTGAGGATATAATCAAGAAGGCCGATGATGCTGAGAAGAATCTTGCTATCTGGGCCGAAATTCTCAGGGCCAATTACCAGTATCTGAAAGACGATAAAAAAGATGCCAGGAAAAAGCTGAACGAGGTTATTACAGCCGGAGGTCCCTCTGGCTTTTCCGCCCTTTATGCACGCACATATCAGTATGCCCTGGACGGCAATATGGACAGGGCCTATTCCGGATTTACTATGCTTAAAGAGGCTCATGACGAATTCATCGGCTCTGACGAGCTATTGATCATGCTTCAGGGGGATAAACAGAGCTCGAGTTCAGACGGTACGGCGGAGCGTATCGCCGGTGTGCGTTATACGATCCAGATCGGAACCTACGCCGACAAGGCCGAGATGCAGAAGGTGCGGGATGACCTCGGTGAAGACGGCTGGTCTACTTTCTTGATGAGCAAATTCGTGGGCGGCAAGAAATACTGGATACTTACTGTGGGATCGTTCGAGACTGTCGAGGGCGCCCAGGGCTCGAAGCAGATTCTGGAGGGTGCGCTGGATACATCCCTAAAGGTTATTATTCTGGAATGATTTGAGTCTGCCACTTCTCCCGATTGCATTTATACATTAATATTATTATTGAATTTTTCGAGGATAATTATATATTGATCTTTGCCTCACCTGCAGCCACGCAAAGACATTATCTAATCGTGAGGTTGGGATAAATCGCGAACGCTAAAATCCCGATCTGAACTACATTTGCCGAGGGAACATTAATTGCGTTCACTTTATGCGTTGATGCTAATGACCTTACTTGCCTGCCCATTGGCATACGGGCAGAAGAAGGTTGACCTGTCCTCCGATCCCACACTATTGCCCTACGACTTTAAATCGTATCAGGCGATTGCTTTGAATAAGCCGCAGGCGATATATACTCCTATGTATTTGGCCGATCAGGACCGGCTGGGCGCCTTTGAAGTATTTGATCACTGGCATGATGATACGCTAAGCTGCCTCATTTTCTGGCGTGATCTGCTAAAGGGCGGGGCGATTAACCAGGTTAATCGAGATATCTGGGCCTTTATGGACAACTATGGCGCTGACATTGACTCTGATGGTATTTTTGAAGTTGCTACCAGCTATAAACAGGATGACAAAGTCTGGCTAGAAATAGTCGAAGTCGGGGGAAATGTACAATATAAGCGGGATTTGAGCGAAATAATTGATCGAAAGGATATAAATAATTGGGATGGCAACGTAAAGTTTGAATCTCTGCATGATATAAACGGGGATTTAAGTAAGGATTTTCTCTGTCGAATATTTACGGGTTACGCGTTATATCCCCGTTCAATATTCTGTCTGGACTTGAAAAATGATACAATATTATGGAATTATCCCATTTCGGGCCATCCTCATGAGCCAGAAATCATAGAGGATAAACAAAATGGAAAAATGAGGATATATTTGGATTTTGCCTCGATGGGTAATAATGTTACTGCGGGCGATCTTGACGACAGCCATTCTTATTTAATCTGCCTGAATGAGAAGGGGGAGAGGGAATGGCTAAAAGTGCTGGGAGGGATTTTCAGCCAGGTGAATGTCTGTTTTCTAAATGTGGATGAAGATGGATCGGGTGTAATCATAACTGCAACGAATTTATCGGAAGACGATTTACAGGCCGATTCCAGCCTGCCATTGAGCATAATCCGCACATTCGACCTGCAGGGAAATTTATTGAAGACTTTGAAATTAGATCCTGATATCTCAACCCGACAATTACAGAAGGTTGATCTGGATAAAGACGGCGAGGAGGAGGTACTTCTGATAGACAGCGATGGGAAGCTGACCGTCTTTGATCAGGATTTAAATGCCAAGTCGCAGTACTTATTCAAGCAGGGGATAAGAGTGTGGAAGTGCATGGATTTTCTTGGTAATGGAAAAAATCAGATTATTCTTGCCACCGATGAAGACGAGCTGGTATTGCTTAATGATAAATTCAGAATGCTTGCAAAGTATGATTTCAAATTTAGAGAGCATGATTCGCATGTGGTTGAGACAGAGCTTTCGGATGCCGGGAAAACGCTTTTGCTCAAAGCGGAGGGTCAGCCTCGAATGGCAGTGTTGTATTTTGAAAAGAAGCCGTTCTTCGCTATCTTAAAGGGCTTCGTGCTGAGATATCAGCAGACCTTATTTGCAGTTCTGGGCATTCTGGTAGTTGCCCTGGTTTTTACGAATTATCATCGGCGCAGAACAAAGCGCAATCTCGATATTATCTCAAATCAACGGGATGAGCTGGAAAAAACCAAGGCCGAGCTTGAAAGCACCCTGGAGAATCTGAAGGCTGCACAAATCAGATTAGTGCAGTCCGAAAAAATGGCATCCCTGAGTATGCTTGTGGCCGGAATAGCACATGAGGTCAATAACGCTATCGGAGCCTTGATAAGCGATAACAGCACAGTAACCAGGGCCACGGGGAAATTGCGTCAGCAGTTTAAAAATTCCGCAAACCTGGCAGGGGATGCGGAAAAGTTGATCGGCATAATCGAAGCGATGCAGGCTTCAAGCCTGGCTGTAGGGGAAAGCGCCGAACGAGTTTCCAGAATAGTCAGGCGCCTGAGAAGTTTTGCTCGTCTTGACGAGGCGGAATTGCAGCGTGTTGATTTGAACCAATGTATAGACGAAACCCTTGAGTTGCTTCATCCCCAGCTTAAACAGAATATACTGATTAATAAGGATTACGGCGAACTTAAGCCAATAACATGTTACCCCAGCCAGTTAAATCAGGTATTTCTGAATTTGATCTTGAACGCCAGGGATTCTATAGACGGTCGGGGAGAGATTAATATCGAAACCCAGCAGGAAAACGGCTACGCAATTATCGCTATATCCGATACCGGGAAAGGCATTTCCGAAGAGAACCTAAAGCGGATTTTCGATCCCGGTTTCACCACCAAGGGGGTCGGAGTGGGCACTGGCCTTGGCTTGGCAATTTGCTATCAGATTGTCCAGGATCATCAAGGGGAGATTGATATTGAGAGTGAACCGGGCGAAGGTACGATGGTTCGTCTGCGCCTTCCCTTTGAACTGGATTAATTTCCACATTTCTTAAAATCTTATGATTTGATTGGCTCTATTTCATCCCGTATTTCCAATTTTGTTGACTTGCCGGATTTAATCAGTTAGCTTTAATTGGTAAGGTGTTGGAATAATGCCGTTTACTTGCGGAATTATGAATTCGGAAGAATCGAATATTTATGGTCAAAGATAAATTGACACCGTTAATGGAGCAGTATTACCGGATCAAGCAGGATTACCCGGACAAGATACTCTTTTTCCGCATGGGCGACTTTTATGAGATGTTCGGGGATGATGCCGAGGAGGCCGCCCCGATTCTGGAAATTGCCCTGACCTCCCGTGCCCATGGCAAGGCCGCACCAAAGGTGCCGTTGGCGGGGATACCGTACCATGCGCTGGAAAAGTATCTTGGACGGCTGATTGAAGCTGGCAAAAAAGTTGTGATTTGCGAGCAGACCGAAGATCCCAAGCTGGCAAGGGGGCTGGTCAAACGCGAGGTGGTGGAGGTAATCACACCCGGGACCTATACCGCAGGCTCCGACAATGGCAACCGTTTCAATTATCTGGCGGCGATCGTTCGCGACGGAAATGATTACGGTCTTAGCTATCTTGAGCTTTCCACCGGTGATTTTTATCTGGATGATATACTGGAAGGGGATGTTATCGACCGTCTG
>WJIM01000426.1 GCA_014730285.1 Candidatus Zixiibacteriota bacterium | reverse complement strand
TTCGCGGATATGATAGCCTGAGATCGAAATAGTATTCCACTTGGGCACCTTCTCGGTGCAGTACTCAATCGTATCCACAATCAGCCTGACCGACTGCTCGGGCGGGTAGATAAATTCCTTTTGAGCGATATACTCTTTCAATATATCATTCTGGAGAGTCCCATTCAGTTTTTCAATCGGCACACTTTTCTTCTCGGCGGCTGCAATGTACATGGCGAGAAGAACATTGGCAGGCGAATTGATTGTCATAGATGTAGAAATCTTGCCAAGATCGATGCCGTCAAAAATAATCTCCATGTCAAGCAGAGTATCCACAGCCACGCCGCACTTGCCGACCTCGCCCAGACTGCGCTCATGATCCGAATCATAGCCCATCAATGTAGGCAGATCGAATGCCACCGATAAGCCATGCTGCCCCTGATTGAGAAGGTAATGATAGCGCTTATTGGTCTGGCGTGGAGTACCCATACCCGAGAATTGCCGCATTGTCCAGGGACGGCCGCGGTACATGGAGGCATGCACACCGCGCGTGTACGGATATTCACCGGGAAAATTTATGTCCTTGAAATAGTCAGAATCATCGATGCGGTCAGGGGTGCTCATGAAATCAACCGGCTCGGATGATATGGTCATGAATTTCTTGTCCTTATTTTCCGATTTCTCCGCTTCTGCTTTCCATTTGGCCTTGGCCTCTTTTATCTTTTCAAGAGTCTCTTTATCGAACATACTCACCTCGAGATGTTGAATTATTGGATATTATTCATCTGCAATAGACCTTAAAAATAAGCTTTTGCAGAGCCTATTTCAAGTATTAAATAACAATCCGATTGGGAGGAATGTTCTTCTAGTTGGAGTAATGCTTTTCGTAAAGCTCCACAGCGGTCTTGACCGGATCATTTTTGCGTTCGTAAATATCCTCCAGAAGATTTTCGAAAGCCTCGCCCGAATGCAGTTTATCTTCGATATTTGCCGAGAGCATAACACGGATATGTTCAATAATATCCTTTCTGATCTGCTCCTTGCGGTTGGCTCTGAAAAGCCCGGATTCCATAAGATAGTCCTTATGCTGCATTACAGCTTTTACGAGCTGGTCAACACCCTCTTTCTTCACCGCAGAGGTCGGTATGACCGGGAAGCTCCAGTCGGCCTTGTCACGCTTTATTTGCAGAAGATGATTGAGCTCCATTATAATGCGATCGGAGCCCTCACGATCCGCCTTATTAACACAAAAGACATTGGCAATCTCCATCAGCCCCGCTTTCATAGCCTGGATAACATCACCGGATTCCGGGACAATTGCCACTACAACCGTATCGGCGGCATCGATAATATCGAGCTCAACCTGCCCCACGCCTACTGTCTCGATCAGTATATAGTCGAATCCATAGGCATCATAAACCATGCTGACATCCTTTGTGGCACGGGCCAGACCTCCCATCGAACCGCGCGTGGCCATACTGCGGATGAAGACATTTTCGTTGCTGCTTAAATCCTGCATGCGTATGCGGTCGCCCAGAAATGCCCCGCCTGTGAAGGGCGAGGATGGATCGACTGCGATTATGCCGACACGATTACCCTCATTGACAAGAATTTCCGTGATCGCATCCATAAGGGTGCTTTTACCGGCGCCGGGAGGGCCGGTAAGGCCTAACTTATATGCTTTTCCCGTATCCTTGAAGAGCGTGGATAGGACCTTGCGGTAATTGTCTTCGCGGTTCTCAACATAGCTGACAATTTTTGATAGTGCCCGGGAATCCCCTTTTCTGAAACTATCAAGCAATGACATGGCTAATATCTCAGGTCCTTCACTCGAAGCTGAATACGCGACTGCTCGCCGAAGGTATTGATCTCGGCCACATAGACAAGATCAACCGCCACCGAACGCAGCGCCAGTTGATGGGCGTGGTCGCCGAAACCGAAGCCGATGACATCGAAAACCTTTTCCCCTTTCTTGACCTTCATCTTAAGATGGTTCTTGCCGACCACATGCGGATTTCCCACAACCTCAAGATTCCTGGTCAAAAAGATCGGTCTCATGTTGGCCGGGCCAAACGGCGCAAACATATCAATAGTGTCGATAAATTTCTCATCGATATCATCCAGATCGATTTCCGCATCGATTTTCAGCTTGGGCGTCAAATCCTCATCGCTCAATTCTTCCGTGGCCACTTTTTTAAATTTGCGCGAGAAGACATCGATTTTGCTTGGCTTGATTGTCAAACCGGCGGCATATTTATGCCCGCCAAACCGCAGAAGATCGTCAGAACAGAAATTGAGCGCATTGTAAATATGGAAGTTCGGTATTGATCGCGCGGAGCCCTTGCCCTCATCACCGTCAATCGCGATCAGAATCGTGGGCAGATAGAATTTTTCCACCAGACGCGAGGCTACAATTCCGATTACACCCTGATGCCAGCCCTTGGAAGCCAGTACAATGGCGCGGTCGTTTTGCAGATCGACATCAGTATCCATCATAGCCATTGCCTCGGTCAGCGTTTTTTCGTCAATCGATTTTCGCCGCCTGTTTTCCTCCTCCAGGAATTTGGCGATTTTTGAGGCCACGACCTCATCTCGTGTGGTCAATAGCCTGATAGCCTTTTCGGCGTTGCCGAGCCTGCCGATGGCGTTGATTCGGGGAGCGAGAACATAAACCACCTGCCCGGTGGAAATCTCCTTGCCCAGGAGTCCGGATACAAATGTCAACGACTTCAGGCCGGGTTTGGTTGTGCGGATTATCTGCTTGATCCCGAATTTCGTAAGTATACGGTTTTCGGCTCTAAGGGGCACAATATCGGCGGAGGTTCCCAGGGCAACAAGGTCCAGATGCTCCTCCAGTTCAGTCTCGGGCTGACCGAGCCGCCTGTAAAGCGCCTGGGCCACCTTAAACGCCACCCCCACCCCCGAGAGCTCATGACCGCCCCTTGACTCATCATGAAGCTTAGGATTGATAAGGGCCACCGCATCGGGAAGATTCGGTCCGGGTTCATGATGGTCGGTCACGATTATGTCGATACCGAGCTCACGTGCCCGTTCGACCTCCTCGACCGCCGTCACTCCCGTATCAACCGAGATTATCAGCGATACACCCTGCTTGACCGCCTCAGCCAGACCGTCCTCGGAAATGCCATAGCCTTCAACCAGACGGTTGGGCAGATAATAACTTATCTGTGCACCCAGTTTATTGAGCACAAGAAACATGAGACCCGCAGCGGTAATACCGTCAACATCATAATCCCCGTAGACCATCATCTTCTCGTTTTCGCGCAAAGCGTCGACTATCCGCTCAACGCCTTTTTCCATATCAGGCAGTTGAAACGGATCTTTGAGGTCCTGCATTGATGGATTAATGAAGTTTTCGATTTTCTCTGCGGTGTCCAGCCCCCGGTTTATCAAGATTTTGATTACATTATCAGGCAGGTCTATTTTTTCGGACAATTCATCGACCAGATGAAAATCCGGTTCGGGGGCTACCTGCCATACCGGTTGTATATATTTAGTTATATTCATCAAACCAAAAAAAATGGCCAAAGCAGGCAATAAGCCGAGTTCAGTAATTTCCGCTTTCGCCGAATTCATTCAGGTTAAAGCCTGAATAAACTCGGCCAAATTCATTTGCACGGAAATGCGATCATCCATCTGGGAGAAAAGTCGCCTTTTCCCACACGCGGCCTACCCGCGGGTTAAACGGTGCAGGCAACACCTTCCCGCCTACATGGCCTTGCTCCGAACGGGGTTTACCAGCAGGCTATGTTACCACAGCCTCTGGTGGTCTCTTACACCACCGTTTCACCTTTACCTCATAAAGCCGAAGCTTTTCGAGGAAGTCTGTTTTCTGCGGCACTTTCCGTCGGATCACTCCGCCCTCTGTTTCAGAGGCGTTCTGCCTTTTGGAGCTCGGACTTTCCTCACCCATCGGGCGCGATCGCTTTGCCTACTTTAGCCAAATATATATATAAAGAACTACAACTTATTGCTCTCAGTTTCACCATAATGATATGAGCTTAGTCATTTATTTGCATAAAATCAAATAAAAAATCCAGATAATCAAAGCGGTATTGTAAATCGTTGTCTAATTCTATGCATACCAATACTTTATAAATACCCCTATTTTAAACGGGATTTCCAAAATAAACGAAATATAGGGATTTTTGCCAAAATGCATACCCTGAGTCAAATTTGTATTCTAATTGAAAAGGGAGGCAAAAAACTGCCTCCCTCATGAATTATACGATATTAATTGCAGCTAATATTAGACTTTCTCAGCTTCTTTTTCCCGCTCTTCCTGTTCAAAATGAGCGCTTTCCTGTGTCCGTTTCAGCTTGAATTTCGCAACCATATTCTTCATGGCTTCAGCCTGCATGCTCAGCTCCTCGGAGGCTGCGGCTGACTGCTCCGCGCCCTTGGCAGTTTCGGTAGTGACCGTAGAGATCTTTTCCACGGTTCGCGAGATTTCCTCGGATGTGTTCGACTGCTCCTCGGAGGCGGTTGCTATCTGCTGTACCATATCCATAACCTGCTGAGACATCGTCACAATTTCACTCAGGCTGTCGCCAGCCTTATTGGCCAGTTCACGGCCCTGATCGACTTCCTTGATGCCGGTCTCCATGGAGGAAACGGCCTCATTGGTATCTTTTTGAATACCGTCAATCATACCCGCGATTTCGCTTGTGGCGCGGGCGGTGCGGTCGGCAAGCTTGCGGACCTCATCGGCCACAACGGCAAAGCCTCGGCCCTGTTCACCGGCTCTGGCAGCCTCGATTGCGGCATTTAAAGCAAGCAGATTGGTCTGGTCGGCGATATCATTAATCACTTCAACTATTTCGCCTATCTGCTTGGCGGAGTTGGCCAATTTGCCGATTGAACCGGATGAACTCTGAACTACCTCGGTTATCCTCTGCATTCCCTGAATCGTGTCGGAGACAATTGATCCGCCCGACGAGGCAGTGTCGGAAGCGCCGCGTGACGCCCCGGAAGCTTCGTCCGCATTCTTGGAGGTCTGCAGAATCGCCGCAGTCATCTCCTCCACAGCGGTCGATACCTGGCCGATCTGGTCAGCCTGATCGCGTGCACCGCGAGACATCTGCTCGGAGGATGAAGCGATTTCCGTTGCCGCGGAAACCAATTCCGAGGCGGCATCATTCAACTGATTTATAACCTCGGTCAGATTAGAGACCATGGCCTTGAATGAGATGCCCAGAGCATCGCGGTCGGATTTGGGCTCAAACTCGACTCTCAGGTCGTTTCTGGCTATATTCTCCGCTACTGATGCTGTCTCCTTGAGATACTCTGTCATACCGCGAAACGAGTCAGCCAGAGTGCCGATTTCATCGCTGGATCTGACATCGACCTCGCGGCTTACATCCCCCACCGATATAGCCTCGGCCACGTCAACCAGTTTGGTCACCGGTTTTGTTATCGAACGTGCCATGAAGAATCCGAGTCCGGCAGATATCACGAGTAATATAATTCCAATCGTCATAATGGTATTTCTCAGACCATTGACAGGCGCGGTAAATTCATCCATATAACTTCCGGCTGCAATTATCCAGTCCCAGGCCGGAAAGTATGAATAGGCCACAATTTTGTCCCGGGGTTTGGTTTCTCCCAGTTCCTTATTGATCCAGGGATAAGTAATCCAACCGATTTCACCCTCTGCGAGCTGAGGGCCCTTATTCATAATCTCCCGGATAAAATCATACTTGCTGATATCCGCACCCTCTTTGGCGGGATGAATCTGGAGAACACCCCTGGAATCGATACAATAGATATAGCCGCTCTCACCTACTTGCTGTGAAAGCAAGCCTTCACGCAATACATCGGATTTCTCCCGGTTGCCTACGTAAAGAATTCCTACAGTCGTTCCGTTAATATCCTTGATCGGTTCGTACATGGTGCTGTACCAGTCATTAACCACCCAGGCACGACCCTCGTAGGGTACGCCGCGGTTTATGACAGTTTCATATACCGGCTGTGAGACATAGGTTCCCAATGCTCTTTCACCGTTATCATTAACGACATTGGTTGCAATGCGTCTCGCCCTTGTTCCTTCATTGAGAAAGATAGTACAGGTTGATCCGGTCAGCTCCTTGATCTTATCAACGATTTCATTGTTACCGTTGGCAACAATATTTTTGCCGCCGGGGTCGAGAATTAGTTTGTCGTTTTCGAGCCTGACACGTCCATTGCTGACCTGTTGAAATTGCAATCGGGCAACATTCATGTCGCTCTCTAATTTTTGTAAGGATGCCTCCTCGGCGAGTTCACAGGCGTTGCGAGCCATATTGGTCAAGTGCTGAAGGTCCTTACGGGCCAAGTCTTTGAGCGAACTTGACGACTGTGTGATGCTTACAATCATTAGCCCCGCTACTGATACCAGCACAATGCCGAATATCATCAGCATGATCTTCTGAGTTAAACGCAGTTTCATTGCATGCCACTCCCTATTAAAATTTGTTTATTCCCCCATTTTCCAAAAAAAGTAGTTCGGAAATCTTATATATTTTATCGGAAAAAATGTGATTTCCAATAGTCTGCAAGCGCCAAAAACAGACGTTAAGAGGGTAAGAGGGATGCAGATTGCAATAAATAAAGGCCGCCCCAAGGCGGCCTTTATTTAACTTCGTTAGTTATTATTAATCAAGCTCTTCCAGCATTTTCATTTTTTCGGCTACCATTGCCAGATCCAGATGTAGTTTTTCCTGTCCATTTTCGTTTATTACCGTGACGAATGAGTTAAGGGAAATTGAGGTTTTGTAGCTTAGATTTTCAAGTTTGAGGGAAAGATCATTAATGAAATTTTCGATCTTCTCCATCATTGGTGTTGAATCTGCCGGATCTTCAAACTGCTTGCCCCGCTTCTCGATCCACTGAGCCAGTTCAATGTAACTATCCATGTCTGTTGGCAGGGTCATGGAGTAATAGACTTCCTGACCGTTGTCAACTTTAGCGCCCTCACGCACATTTTCGATCTTAACGACTTTTCCCAATGTGTTAAGAATGATTTTCTGGAAAGCGGTTACGATCGTACCGATTTCACCGCCGAGATCACCGACATCTCCCATAATCAGGCCATAGGCATCGGGTGCATTATTCTTGATAAACTCCTGATCTTCGGTTGCCAGGTAAGAAAACGCGAGTTTCAAATCTCCATCATCAAAAATGGCCGACCAGAAATTCTCAGTGGTTGTGATGGGGTCTGCCGTTAGATTGGCGGAAACGGCCAACAGCATAACTATGCACAGAACCAGGGTTAGTTTTTTCATTATTCTCCTCCCCGAATTTCGGATAAAAACTTTTGATTACATTCTTTATATTCGCCAAATATGCTCAAAAGTTGCGATTTAATATCCAAAATCGAACTGATCCTGCTGCTGAGCGAGCCCCAGATTTATCTTCCATTCTCCGCTTTCATCCACAACTTTTACGGGGAAGATATAAGTGGAGTATTTATCGGTGTTTATATTGGCCACGGCCTTTTTCAGATCATTTTTGATCGACCAGATGATTTTATCACGTTCCTCTTTGGGGAGCGTATCGACTTTTACATTCTGGTATTTCTGCTGAAGATTATTGGCAATCCCCATTAGCGTAAATCCGATTGTCATATAATCTGACGGATATGATATCTCCAGCCCCACTTCCACATGGCCGTTCTGCTCATCCCCTTTGCGGGCATTGAATTTCACGAGCTCGTTAACCATCTCCAGAACGTCCGGGGCGAGCTGCGAATATGCATCCGAATAAGCCTCAAGCTCCGGATCCTTCTCTCCCATGATGAATCCGTAAACCTCGGGGCTTTTCATAATCACCTTCTGGTCCGCATCGGAAAGCAGCGCAAATGCGCCCTTTAGATCGTTTTCCTCCATTACCCGGCTGATAAATGTATTTACCACGCCGCGGGGAGTATCAAGCGTCTTTTCCTTGCCCCCGCCGCAGCCGATTGCAATGAGACAGGCCAATGCGGAGACCGAGACTATTGAGAAAATCGTACGGACATTCGATCCGCTTTTTACATCTCTGAGTTTGATCATTTCATTATCCCCCGTCTATTAATACTGTCTGAATATATCGAAACTGTTGTCTGCCTCTTTGCACACTTTCCAATCGGAATTCTCGCGGATCAGTTTGAGCGTGTCGGTTTTGAGCCTTTTGGCGAAATCCATACTGTCGGCCACATGCCTGAGCCTTTTAAAGGCATGATCATAATACTCCCTCTTTTTCGCCAATGTCAAATTGCTGTCAATCACCGCGTCGAAATGTTTCTTGCCCAGCTTTCCCAGAGCGACATTGAAAACATTAATTACCAAGAGCGGGCCGGTAATATTATACTCAAAAAGGCAGATATCATCACACGAGAGCTTTTTAATCCGAGGGACATCGTTAAGCGCCGCATGAATTGGAATGTAGCCTCGCGTCATCTCATACTTGAAGGCAGTCAGCGAGTCCCAGCCCGGATTATTTCTGCCGAAAGCTACGTACTGCATAAATGAATCTCTGCTGACGAGTTCCCTGTTTTGGCGGCAGAGATAGCTTACTGCTCCTTCATAATCGCCCTCCATAATCGATTTCTTCAAAAAGAGTGCAGCCACGCTGTCGGGAGCAGTGCTGACGGTATCGATAAACTCATCGATTGAAAAAGGCTCCGTCTTCGTTTTCTTTGATGTATCGGATGGTGATTCTGGCTGAGTTTCAGCCTTCTTTTCCTCATCGCCCGAACAGGCGAAGAGAAAAACAGCCAGCAGTATGAGAATTACATGCGCGTATTTCATATTAAACAAACACTTTATAATGCTGGTGCATATATATGCCGTACATGCTCTTGCTGCTTAATCTTCTACTTTGTTTATCAATTTGCAGGCCTTAACGGTGTTATAGAGAAGCATGGCAATAGTCATCGGCCCCACGCCGCCAGGCACAGGAGTGATCCAGGAGCATTTCTTTTCGCAGCCTTCATAAGCGACGTCGCCAACCAGCCGGTAGCCCTTCTCCACACTGGAATCATCCACGCGATTTATGCCCACATCGACAACAATAGCGTCATCCTTAATCATATAATCCTTCAAATATTCGGCAATTCCAATGGCGCAAATCACCACATCGGCATGCTTGGTATGTTTAACGACATCCTGGGTGCCTGTATGGCATACAGTCACGGTGCCGTTGGTATTCGGCCATTTTTGCATAATCATCGCCGCTAGCGGCTTCCCGACAATATTCGAACGCCCCAGAATGACGATGTCTTTTTTATTCAGGGAGATATCGTTTCTTTCCAGCAGTTCCAGAATACCGTATGGTGTACATGTCAGGAAAAGCGGATCGCCGATCAGGATACGTCCCAGATTTTCCGGGTGAAAACCGTCCACATCCTTAAAGGGATTTATCTGCAGATTCAAATCGAGTTTATTGATCTGGGGAGGAAGCGGTTCCTGGACCAATATTCCGTGAATATCATCGCGTTTGTTTAAGTCGACCACCAGCCTGATCAAATCGTCATGAGTGATATCATCCGGCTTATAGATCACCTCGGAATGAATACCGATTTTCTTGCACTGTTTGGCCTTGCTGCTGACATAAATTTTCGAGGCGGGATTCTCCCCTACCAAAACAGCAGCCAGCCCGGGGACTATGCCGTCCTCTTCAAGCTTTTCGATTTCAGTCCTTAATTCGGCTTTAACCTCTTTGGCCGCCTTTTTACCATCCAGTATGTTTGCCATCATAGCCTCCCTGCATCTATTTTCACTGATCGTAATTTCCGGAAACAACGCTTTCCATCACGCGTTCCACCGCGACCGTTTTGCCGGTCTCATCATCGATGTCGAAGATCACACCGCCGATTCTGACGTCACCGTCGGCAACCGAAAACTTGAGCGGTATGCCGGTTATAAATCTTCCCAGGGCAATTTTCTTACTCATTCCCAGAATCGAGTCGTAAGCCCCGGTCATGCCCACATCAGTAATATAGGCGGTGCCCTTTGGCAGAATCTTCTCGTCTGCGGTTTGGACATGCGTGTGTGTACCGAACTGGGCCGAGATACGGCCGTCGAGATAAAACGCCAAGGCCTGTTTTTCCTGAGGAGTCTCGGCGTGAAAATCGACTATTATAATCCTGGTCTCCCGCATCAAAAGTGTGAGTTCGGCGTCAGCCACCCGAAAGGGGCAGTCGATACGGCTCAGGAAATCACGCCCCTCCAGATTGAGCACACCGATCTTGCGTCCGTCGGCCAATGTATACACTCCGGAACCCTTACCCGCCGATCCCATAGGATAGTTGGCCGGACGCAGAAGGTAGGGACTTTTGTCCAGAAGTGTTTTAACCTCGGGACGATCCCAGATATGATTGCCGGAGGTCTGAACATTAACGCCGTAGGACCTGATCTTTTTCGAGATATTCTCGGTGATACCGAAGCCCCCGGCGGCATTTTCCACATTGGCAATGACAAAATCGATTGCCTTCTCTTCAATAAAATCGGGCAGTACCTGAGATACTGCCCATCTTCCAATCTTGCCTACAATGTCGCCAATAATCAGAACTTTCAAATCAAACTCGATTTCTTATCTTACTTAGCGTAATCAACCGCTCTGGTTTCACGAATAACCGTGACCTTGATCTGCCCCGGATATTCCATCTCGGTCTGAATCTTTTTAGCCAGATCCTGAGCCAGAATGGTCGATTTAAGGTCGTCAATTTCGCCCGCCTCTACGATTACACGAACCTCACGGCCGGCCTGAATTGCATAAGCCTTGGACACGCCCTTAAACGAATCTGCCAGCTCCTCGAGCTTCTGCAGGCGCTTGATATAGGCCTCCAAAGGCTCGCGGCGAGCGCCGGGACGGGCGCCGGATACGGCGTCGGCAGATTGCACGATAACCGCAAAAGGGCTCTCCATCGGCACATCCCCGTGATGTGACAAACAGGCATTAATCACGGCCTTATTCTCATTATATTTACCAAGGAAAGCACCGCCTATCTGTGTATGGGTGCCCTCGGTTTCACGGTCTATGGCTTTGCCGATATCATGAAGAAGTCCGGAACGCTTTGCCATTTGCGCATCGAGCCCCAGCTCTGCCGCCATAACGCCGCAAAGCAGAGCGACCTCTTTGCAATGCTGAAGAACGTTTTGACCATAAGAGGTACGGTATTTCAGCTTACCCAGCAGATTAATTATATCCGAGTGAAGATCGTGAATACCCAGCTCGAAACAGACCTGCTCTCCGGCTTCGCGAATCATCAAATCCATCTCCTGGGTACATTTTTCGATGACCTCCTCGATCCGGGCGGGATGAATCCGTCCATCGGAAACCAGCCTTTCCAGAGCCATACGGGCGATTTCGCGCCGTATAGGATCATACCCTGAAAGAATCACCGCCTCCGGGGTATCATCGACAATCACATCAATACCGGTGGCAGTTTCAAAGGAGCGAATATTCCGTCCCTCACGGCCGATAATACGTCCCTTCATCTCATCATTGGGAAGCGAAACGACCGAGACCGTGCTTTCGACCGTATGATCTGCGGCACAACGATAAATGGCCTGGGTGATAATTTCCTTGGCTTCTTTCTCGGCTTCTCTTTCCGCCTTTTCTCTGATCTCCTTGACCATAGCGGCCGCATCGATTTTGGCCTGGCCGACAAGATTTTCCATCAGGAGCTTTCTGGCATCCTCCGAGGTCATTCCGGCGATTTTCTCAAGTTGCTTGTTTTGCTCAACAAGAAGCCCCTCCAGCTCCCGCTCCCGCACATTGATGCCTTTTTCGCGGTGATCCAGATTTTTCTCGAGATTACCGATTTCCCGTTCTTTTTTGTTGATTACATCCGCTTTGCGGTCAAGGTTGGATTCCTTATCGATGAGGCGTTTTTCAAGGCGTGAAAGTTCATTTCTCTTAGATTGTATGTCACGCTCTAAGTTAACTTTAGACTTGTATGCTTCATCTTTTGCTTCAAGGAGGGCTTCCTTTTTCTTAATCTCAGCTTCCTTTTTTGCATCCGCAATAATTGTTTTGGCAACATCCTTGGCCTTGGCGATTTTATCACCGCCGGCAGCCCTCAGGAATAAATATGTCACCAGGGATGCAAAAATGGCAGAGGCTGCGATCAAAATAATATAAATAACTAGTTGATCCATTATAGTCCTCCACCCTAAGGTGTTAATCTATGTTAAATGGAATTGTGGAAACAGGAGTGGAAATTATGATGAAGGGGTCGGCTGGATTTCAGAGTCCAGTTTTTGAAGAAGGGTTTCTGTCCTGGAATTGAATGCTTCCAGTTCAATTGCCTTTTCTTTCAATTCAAAAAGATCGCTGGCAATATTCAATGCAGCTAATACTGAAACATCTTTAGGAGATTTGACATAGCTCTTCTCGGCCACCTCCCGCATCTTCATATCTACAAAAGCTGCAATCTTTTTTATGAATTCAATATCGCCATCACCCCGAATGGGGTACTCTTCGCCGTAAATGGTTACTTTAACTGATTTCTTTTCCGACATCTTCTATCTTCAATTTAATCCGTTTCCAACAATTCTTTATATATTTGCTAATAAATATTAGAAAAATGTTGAATATGTCAAGATAATAATCTTCAGGCGATTTCCGCCTCGACCTCTTCCAGCTTTCCGAGAAGGGCCGAAATTTTATCCTGAACTTTGACTTCCTTATCGTTTATACCGGTTTTAAGATCGGTATTTTCTTCTCGTGCCTGCTGTAATTCCAGACGGCAGGTCTTTAAATCTTTTTCGAGCGTTTCGTTTTTGGATTCCAATTCCTTATTATTTTCTTCCAATTCCTTGACCCGGCTTAAAATCAGGTCAACTTTCGCTTCCAATTTCTCTAATGTATCCAATGTTCTCCCCCGTCAATCAAGTTCTGAGTTTTGCATCAAACTGTTTCTGTAGTTGAGAGATTATATTGTTAAACACCGGCTCAACCTCCTCGTCCGTTAGGGTTTTCTCGTCGGACCTGAATTCGAGATTGAAGGCCAGCGATTTCTTGCCTTTATCTATCTGCTTACCTGTATATACGTCGAATAACTCGGCATTTACGAGAATATTGTCGCCGGAATCATAAATTGTCTCCAAAACCTTTTCCGCAAACAGGCCCTCGTCCACGATCAAAGCAATATCACGCCATACCGAGGGGAATCTGGGAAGCTTGCGGAAAACTACATCTTTGGTATATAAAGGTATAAGCTTTTCAATATTTACTTCAAAATAATACAACGGCGTCTCGATGTCATAAGCTTTTAAGGTATTGTTAGAGGCTTTTCCGCCCCATCCGACATGAGTATCGCCGAAATACAGATCGAAAGACATGCCGTTTTCAAGAAACGGGTAATCCTGCTCCTTAATGCTGAGGCCGCCCATACGCAGACCTCCGCAGAATTCCTCGGCAATGCCCTTCAGATCGAAGAAATCGTACTCCTGCTCTGTCACAGCCCAATTGCGCACATCGGGACGGCCGCATACGCCGACTGCGAGATGTGTTTCCTCGGCATGGGCGCCGTTGGCGCGGTAGGCAATACTGCCGATCTCAAACAGCTTTATATCATTCTGCCTTCTATTTAGATTTCTGGCGACGACCTGAAGCATGCTCATGAAAAGGTTCGTGCGGTATGCTGCCAGATCTGCAGACAATGGGTTTAATAGATCAATGAACTTATCTTCCATGCCAAGCTTACGTCCCTTGTCGGGATCAATCAGATTTATTGTCATTATCTCATAAAGGCCCTGACGTCCCAGATTTTCCCTGACTTTCTCGGTAAACAGCTCATCCTCAGACCGTTCGGTCAGAAGATTTCCGCTGGCCCTGAGCGATGTACCGATTTTATCGTAGCCGTAAATCCGGGCTATTTCCTCGATAAGGTCGATTTCACGGGTGCAGTCGGGCCGGAATGTGGGTGCGTCCACGGTAATTGTTTTGCCGGATTTTACACCGAATTCCAAAGCATGCAAAATATCTATCATCTGCGGAGCGGTGATATCCGTTGCCAGGATTTGATTTGTCCTCGAGGGTCGCAATTCTATTGAAATCGGCTCAATCACTTTGGGGTAAGCATCAACAATTCCGGACAACACCCTGCCGTTGGCAAGCTTCGAGAGCAAATAGGCGGCATAGTCACAGGCAGTATCGACTATATTGGGATCGGCGCCTTTCTCGAAGCGTATTGCCGATTCGGACTGAATTGCAAGACGCTTGCGCGTACGGCAGATATTGGTCGGATTGAAATGAGCACTTTCAAGCAGAACCTTATCGGTATTGTCATTAACCTCGGAATTAAGGCCGCCCATAATTCCACCCAATGCCACTGCTTTTGTGGCATCGGTAATTAATATATCATTCTCATTGAGCGTATGTTCCTTTTCATCCAGGGTGGTAAATTTTTCGTTATCCTGAGCAGT
>WJIM01000425.1 GCA_014730285.1 Candidatus Zixiibacteriota bacterium | reverse complement strand
ATACACTTCTTTGCTGATCTCGATCTGCTTTTCGATATGGCCGTCCCTGAGGAGATAGGCGCTTATCATAGATACAAAAGCTGAAGTGCAAAGATCGGTGCTCTGCTTGCACATCACAAGCTTATCGAGAACCTCTGGCGGCGCCGACAGCCATCCCACTCTGAAGCCCGGCACGAAAATCTTCGAGAAGGTTTTCATCTGCACCACGCGTTTTTCTTTGTCGAGCGAGCGCATGGAGGGGATAAGTTCCCCTTCGTAACGTAGCTCCCGGTACGGGCTGTCCTCTATTATGAGAATTTCATGTTTGGAGGCTATTTCGATTACCTCTTTGCGTCTTTCAAGCGAAAGATTTATTCCGGAGGGATTCTGAAAATCGGGGATCAGATACAAAAACTTTGCCCTCTTCCCGGCATCTTTCAATTCCTTGATCTTCTTATCAAGTTCGGAAGGTATTATCCCGTCATGATCCATTTCCACGCCGTGAAACTCGGCCCCGTGTGCCCGAAATGCCTGTAAGGCTCCCACATAGCTGGGACGTTCGATTATAATAGCATCTCCCGGATCGACAAAAACCTTCGATAATAAATCGAGCGCCTGCTGCGAAGATGATACCACAATCATCTCCTCGGGAGTGATCTCATCTCCGAGGCGGGTCATAAATGCCGCCGCCTCTTCTCTCATAAACGGTTCGCCCTCGGTGGGGCTGTACTGCAATGCCAGGTTGCCCTGTTCACGGATAGCCCTGACTGAGGCCTCCTCCACAGCCTTACGAGGAAATATTTCGGGATCGGGAAGTCCGCCGCCAAATGAAATCGTGCCCGGTTGTCGTGTCAGCTTCAGGAGTTCACGAATTTCAGACCTACGCATACGTGAAGCCATGGCCGAAAAATAATATCTATCCACAGTCATCCTCCTTCAGTTGAAAAATCACGACCAATAACATTCCCCGATATTACTGTCGGTTTAGCATGTAAGTTACAATAATTTTGCTATGAATGACAGGAAAAAGTGTGTCAGGAAAATGCAGCTATACGGCGACCTTATCCTTCTCCAGAGCCTTTTCGTAAATGCGGATATATTTCCTGGCTGAGGAATCCCAGGAGAAATCGGCGGTCATGCCGCGGTTTATAATCTTCTTCCAGGTGGACTGATCCTTATATGTCAGCACCGCGCGCTGGATAGCGTCCAGAAGCCTATCGGCATCATAATCTTCGAATACAAATCCATTGCCGTCCAGTGGACTCATACTGAAGTCCGTGATAGTATCAGCCAGGCCTCCGGTCTTGCGCACGATTGGTACAGTGCCGTACTTCAGGCTGTACATCTGGTTCAAGCCGCAGGGCTCGTAGCGTGAAGGCATCAGAAACATGTCCGATCCGGCCTCGATCAGATGCGCCAAACGGTTGTCGAATTTCAGGAAGGCGCGCACACGATCCGGGAATATCTTTTCCATCTCCCTGAAAAGTATATGATAGTTCTCATTGCCAGTGCCCAGAAGTACGAAAGCTATATCGAGTGAAAATAAACGGTGGGAGATCTTCTCTATCAGGTCGAAGCCCTTCTGGTCGGCCAGACGTGAGATCGTTCCGATCAAGGGTATTCTATCTCCGTTTATTCGTAAACCGGCTTCATCGAGAAGAGCCTTCTTATTCATATCTTTCCCGGTGAGATCATCGGCCGAATATGTGTGCGGGATCAGGCTGTCGTTCTGCGGAGACCAGACATCATAATCGACGCCGTTCAAAACGCCGAACAGGTCATTACGGCGGTAGAATAAAATTCCTTCCATACCGAAACCGAGATCATTGCCGGACTGGATTTCCTCCGCATAAGTTTCCGAAACAGTCGTAATTAGGTCGCATGTGGTGATCCCGGCTTTCAGGAAGTTGACATGATCCCAGTACTCGAAAGGAGAGCCGGGGGAATACAGACCATCGGGCAGGTCCAGCTTGCCGAATGTCTCTTTCTCGAAATGCCCCTGATAGCCGATATTATGGATCGTAAAAATCGAGCGGCAGTTTTTGAAAAAGTCATCATCGCTGTAACTCGTGGAAAGATAGCCCGGAATCAATCCGGACTGCCAATCGTTTACATGCACAATCTCCGGCTTAAAGTCGATTCCGCGGGCAGCTTCCAATACAGCTTTGGCGAAAAATATAAAGCGCTCATCATTGTCGGGATAATCCATACCTGTAATCGGATCGAGATATACCCCGTCACGTTCAAATAACTCATCATTGGCGACAAACAAAAACTCCGTGCCGTAAGCATCGCTTCCGGCGGTATAAACATCCAGCTCGAACTTCCTGCCGCCGACCTCGATTGTCCGGATCCCCTCAAAAACCGAGAGAGGCTGGATATTATGCTTTTCCCTGTCAATCGACTTATAAAGCGGCGCCACTACCTTGACTTTATGTCCCAAACGTGCCAGAGCCGGAGGCAGCGCACCGGAAACATCAGCCAAACCGCCGGTCTTAACAAACGGGACTACTTCGGGAGTTGCAAACAGTATATTCATTTTTTTACTTTACGCCCTCTTTATGGATTTATCTCGTTAAGATACCTGGCCGCCTCTTCAGGCGGAGTGGGATTTATATAAAATCCGGTGCCCCATTCGAAGCCCGCCACACGTGTCAGCTTGGGAAAGATTTCCATATGCCAGTGGTAATGGTTCTTGCGCCCGTCGATCCACGGCCCGGTATGTACAATAAAATTGAAAGGCGGATCGTTGAGAGCTGTCCTGAGCCGTGCCAGAACGCTTTTCAGCATCGATGCAAAGGAGATCAATGTCTCCTCATCGGTATCCTCGAAACGATGGATATGATTACGGGGCAGCACCCATGTCTCGAACGGGAATCTGGGGGCGAATGGTTCGATTGCCACCACATTTTCGTTTTGCCCTATCAATCTGATATTTTGAGATATCTCCTGCCTGATAATATCGCAGAAGATACAGCGTTCCTTATATTCATAATACTTTCGGCCGCCCTCCATCTCCTCCATTACAGATTTCGGCACAATCGGAGTGGCGATCATCTGGCTGTGAGTATGCTCCAGCGATGCTCCCGCTTCCTTGCCGTGATTTTTGAAAACAAGGCAATACCTGAAACGTACATCCTTGCGCAGATCCTTCATCCGGTTAATGAAGGCCTTGAGAACATCTTCGATATGCTTGCTTTCCAGATCGGCCAGATCTTTCATGTGGTCGGGAGATTCGATTATTACCTCATGCGCTCCCACACCGTTCATGCGGTCGAATATTCCCTCGCCCTCGCGATTCAGATCACCCTCGATTTTGAGAGCAGGATATTTATTAGGAATTACCCTCAGCTTCCAGCCGGGAGTATTGGGACGGGAGCCGTCGGAACGGATCGCATAGACTTCCGGGGGTGTAAGATGCTCGTTGCCGTAGCAAAAGGGGCATAATTTATTATCTTTGGCTTTTGATTCCGATGCGAAATCCGATGGACGCTTGCCGCGTTCGGTGGAAATAATCACCCATCTTCCAATAATCGGGTCTTTACGTAACTCTGGCATCCACAACTCCTGTTATTTTATCGCAAAACTCCCTAATTCGAGCAGATTTACTGCTTTCTATATAAGATATCGTCACTTTCCAAATATTCATTATTTGAGCCAGGCTCTGAAAATCAGCCCTTATCCTTCCTGAATTTATCTCTCTTTTCCTGCGTCTGTTCGAAAATGAACTTAAACAATGCCGCATTAGCGGCAGTCAGCTTCTCCCCTCTTCTGGACATAGCCGCCCCTGCTGTTTGCAGGGCCTTCTCGAGCTTGTATTCGGCAAAGCCATCACGACCGCCCCAGACAAATGGCGGAATATATTTATCTGCAATCAATCCTCCGCCGAATATATTGGAACCGAAGCCGATTGAGATTCCGGTGTTTAAAAGCATGCCGATACCGGTCTTGACATGATCTCCGATAAAAGAGCCGACCTTCATCAATTCCGTATCCACAGGCCCGATTCCAATATCAACCTTAATATTGCCGTAATTGTTCTTCAAATCCGAATTTGTGGTTAAAGCGCCCAGATTGACCCATTCGCCCAGAAAGGCATGACCCATGAATCCTTCATGATATTTGTTGGAATAGCCCTGGAAAATCGATTCCTCGACCTCTCCCCCGATACGGCATTGAGGACCAAAAGAGCATCCCTCGCGAACCTTCGCTCCCACAATTTGCGTATCCGGACCAATATAACACGGTCCCTCGATTCGGCTGTGAGAATAGACCTTAACATTGTCGGAAATGATAATCGGCCCCTCCCGGGCATCCAGCACAGTCTGACCATCGATCTGCGCCCGGGGCGAGACCCTGATACGGCCGGGAGAATACAGCAGACAGCCGACATTAGTTAGATCGTCGATGGTTTTATCGAAGCCCTCAAAATCCGAGCTGAAACTTACGAAATCCGACTCTATCTGCCCGCTGTTTTCCGCCACAAAATCCCAGATATAATTCATCCAACGGCATTCAAGCTCCGTTTTCGGGAGACCGCTTATCACCGACTTGAAATGGCCGTAGCCCCAATAATTCATCTTTTGCAGGTTCTCTGCCTGCAATGATTTCGGGTCCAATACCACCGCCGAAAGATTGCCATCTGTCAAAAATATCTGATCAGGCTCGGCAGTGAGAATTTTATCGGCAGCTTTCTTATCTGGCAAGATGCGGCCATTTATGAATACGGCCTTATCGCAATTGTCGAAATCAAAGCGGTTGCATTTGATGCCGCTCTGCTCGCGGACAAAATTGGCTATTTCTCCCCTGCATAAGAAACCATTAACCGGATGGCTGAACAATCTTTGCCATTTTTCATAAAGCCTGAATGCCCCGCAGAGAAGTGTGTAGACCGGACGATTGTATGTGAGCGGGTAAAAATGCTCGTAATCATCGTCCTCGAAAATGTAAATTTTTACATCCATATAAAGGCCATATCCTCAGATTGAATATGATTATATAAGCGGGCAGAGAATAAGGCAAGCTTAAAAATATTATTATACGGCCCCGGATATGAAGATTTGATGCAAAGGATTAGGGCCTGGACTTTTAATCATCAAAAAGTGAGTCCCAGGCGTCTTTGCGGGCTTCAGGGGTATCGAGAGGCTTTTCTTCCTGTTTTTCCATGTATGTATAGCGGAATTTAAAATACTCGCAGAAATTCGCTTTTTCTTTATAACGCACCCATTCCGCCTGAGGCTCCAGACATTGATGATATGCCTCTTTATCATAGAAACGGCAGTGAAAGCAGCACTTTAAGGGCGTACTGCAATTCGGGCACTCATCCTGACGAGTAACCTTATCCGGTACCTCAACCTCTTCTTTGCAATTCCAGCACTTGATAGTCTTAATCATGATTAATTAAACCTAAAGTTGAAAGTCACGCAGCCAGATAATGTTAGCAACCATATTGTAATGAATATGACGCAAATGTCAATCCAATTTTTTTATACGATCAGGCGGATTTAAGTTTCCTGGCAAGGTAGATAAACGGCGTGTCCAGAGCTGCTACGACAATCTTGAAAAGATAAGTTGTAATAACGATTTGGAGCAATTCTGAGGAGCCGAAAACTCCCCAAAAAGCACCGAGCGTAAATACGGTCGAATCTATAAGCTGACTGACCGCAGTAGAGAGATTGTTGCGGAGCCATAAATACCTGCCCTCGGTCCTTTTTTTGAGAAGATGAAAGGCCCAGATATCATGATGCTGGGAAATCAGGTATGCTACCAGCGAAGCGGCCGATACACGCGGGAGCAGGGAAAAAATCTCTTTCAGATGAGGCATTATAAAATCAGAGGCATCGGGAATGAAACGTATCGCAAACTGCATCGCGATCATAGACCAGAACAAGCAGAAAAATCCGATCCAGACGCCTTTGCGGGCTTCTTTTTTGCCGAAACATTCACTCAGAATATCAGTTGAAAGAAAAATCGAGGCGTAAACTATGTTGCCCAACGTTGCCACCATGCCGAACATTTCTACTGTCACCAGCACCTGAATATTGCAGACAATGACCGATGAGGCAATCATGGCGTAAAGTCCGTGTTTGCCCCAAAGCTTAAACATCAAAATCACCGCGGAAAGATCGAAAATCAGGAAGATGAGCCAGAGGATTTCGTTGGGCATAACTTATTCATTCCCTCGGGAATATAAAAAAAGCTTTTTTGTATAGTTTATAGATGTTATAATAATAGTTTAATAAAATATT
>WJIM01000066.1 GCA_014730285.1 Candidatus Zixiibacteriota bacterium | reverse complement strand
GTGCCTTTTCCCTTTTCCGACTCAATCTCGATAATTCCACCCAGCTTTTCGATATTGGTACGGACGACATCCATACCGACACCGCGGCCGGAAACATCGGAAATCTTCTTGGCCGTCGAGAATCCGGGGGCGAAGATGAACTGCTGTATATCAGCGTCAGTCATGCCCGATACTTCTTCCTCGGTTATCAGGCCTTTTTCGATAGCTTTTTTTGCCAGAGCCTCGGTATCGAGTCCCCTTCCATCATCGGCAATCTCGATTATTATATTGGAGCCTTCCTGTCCGGCCTTAAGCCAGACATTGCCGGTCTCCGGCTTGCCTGCTGTTGCACGTTCCTCAGGCGTTTCGACACCATGATCGCACGAATTTCTAATCAGATGGACGAGAGGATCGCCGATCTCCTCGATCACGGTTTTATCCAATTCGGTCTCCTCACCGGAGATATTGAGATTGATTTTCTTATTCATATCGCGCGAGAGATCGCGAACCAGGCGCGGAAATTTGTTAAAGGCGTTTCCTATGGGAAGCATGCGCATCTTCATCACGGCCATCTGGACTTCGGTGGTGATGAAGTTTATCTGAGTGGCGGTTTGATTGACCTTACCGGCGACCTCGTCGCCTTCCCACTTCTGGTTGATCTTGCCGGAAAGCTGCATCAGCGAGTTTCTTCCCAGAACAAGTTCACCGACCATATTCATGAGGTTGTCAAGACGATTGACATCGACCCTGATAGTCTGCTCGGTTTTCCTGCGGTCAAAAAACTCCTTCTTCTGGGCTGCTTTCTGTTCCGCCTTCTGTTCCTCCTGCTTCTCAGGCTTTTGTTCTTCGGCGTCAGCCGGAGCTTCTTTGGCTTCGGGTTCGGGCTCGAGAGCGGGCTCTTCCTCCGGAGGTTGCTTGGCTTTCTTTTTCGACTTGCCTTTTTTAGCGGAGGATTTCTTTTTGGCGGACTTGGCCTTCGGTTTTGAAAGCTTTGCCCCCTCTGCCGATTCTCCCTGTTCGATAGCCCGGAGCTTGTCTATAGCCGGTTTGAAATCGGCGCTGGTATCGCGTCCTTCTTTGATATCCTCAATAATTGCTTTTATTATATCTATCGACTCAAGCAGGACATCGACCGCTTCCGGAGTCACCTTGATTTCACCCTTGCGCAGGCGGTTGAGCACATCCTCCATAGCATGAGTAAAGCTCATCAGGTCGTTGAAACCGAGGAATCCGGATGTGCCCTTGATTGTATGGGCGGACCGAAATATTTCGTTTAAAAGGTCAAGATTATCCGGTTCCTTTTCGAGAGTCACCAGATCCGAATCAAGTTTGGCAACCAGCTCGTCGGATTCAATAAGAAACTCCTCTATAATAGCCTGCATCTCATCTAATTCAGCAACAGCATCCGACATCAGTCCTCCTTTTGATTTATATCAGGCAATCCGCTCATCACTTTTTTACCTTGTTTTTCTGCATATCGGCAATAAGCGAATCGATATCGTCCTGTGTTTCACTCGAATCCCCGAAGCTGGCATTGGGATCAAAAACCCGCTGCTTTATGAAGGACTGCAGTTGTTCGATTCCCTCTTTACCCTCGAACACATCGAGAAGATGATGCAGACGGTCTTCGATCTCCTCCATCAGGGTTGAGGCATGATGAACCTGCTGCGAGGTAATATCCTGAAACTGCAGAGCATTCAGGATAACGAGGGCATCATCGAGATTCTGCTGAGCTTTTTCCTCAATGCCGTTCACTGTATCTCGTATCTTCGATCTGTTCTTGAAATATGTTGCCGGCAGAGTCTTGCGCAGCACCCCGATTTCCTGCACGATCTCATCGGTTATTTTGGTAATATTTTCGACCCGGTCGATCATTTGATGTGTTGCCTCAGCGGTCTGCTCCGTTATTTTTTCGAGCTGTACAGTGGCCTCGGGCACTTTCTGCCTCGATTCCGCAATGGGCTCCTGCATTTTTTTGAAGGTCTGCACAACGTCCGTAATGGAGGTTGTCAAGCCCTGCAGCTCTGCCTGTATTTTGCTTACTAAATCTTTGGTGTCTTCCATTTTATCCTCCATCGCTATGTAGCCTGCAGAACCTGCATAATTTTATCTTTAAGAGTATCGGGCGTGAAAGGTTTTACTATATAGCTGTTAACGCCTGCTTTCATGGCCTGTACGATATCATCTTTGACCGATCTCGTGGTCACCATCAGAATGGGCATGGATTCGAACTCCTTGCTTGAACGCACATTGGTGACAAATGTCAGCCCGTCCATCTCCGGCATGTTCCAGTCGGTTATGATGAAATTGAAATCCTCGACCTTCATTTTCGCCAGCGCGTCCTTACCATCCGTAGCCTCGACCACATCATTGAACCCCGCCCGCTTGAGGGTATTAATGATGATACGGCGCATAGTCGGTGAATCATCGACCGCCAGAATCTTGAGATTTTGCACTACTTCCTCCTTCAATTAAGAAGAGATGACGATCCAAATCATGATAAAAATTTGCTTACTTCATAAAGGAGCACCGATGATTTAAACGGCTTTGTCAGATACGAATCCGCACCTGCATCGGAACCCTTCTTTTTATCCGCCTCATCCTCCTCTGAGGAGAGGATGATTATGGGCGTGTCGGAAAATTGTTCATTACGCCTCAAAGTCGATATCAATTCATACCCGTCCATATTGGGCATATTCAGATCGGTAATTACCATATCAACCTTCGACTCGTTGCTGGAAAGCTTCTCCAGGGCATCCATACCATCCATAGCCGTCACCACTTTAAACCCCGAATTCTTAAGGCTGTAACTCACGAATTTCAACACGGTGGGTGAATCGTCAACAATCATTATTGTCTGTTTCATATATATTCACCTCTTTAAGGATTTACTTCTTCTCCAAAAGCTGCCTGATTTTCGCCAGAGTATCCATGGTATTGGTATGGGAATCAGCAACCTTATTTTTGGTCCTGGCCGCCATTTCAGTGGCAGCCGCCTCTTTCTTATATACCAGAGCATTTTTCAAATACTCCAGCTTAAACGATTTTGAGATACCGTGCAGGCTTTCCGAATGCCCTATAAATAGGTACCCTCCCGGCCGCAAACTCTTGTAGAAATGCTTGACCAGTGATTTCTTGATCTCATCAGAAAAATAAATCATCACATTGCGGCAGAAAATCATGTCGCAGTCGGTGATAGGTGATACCTGACGGGTGTCGTTCAGATTGACATGGTTGAATTTGACAATGCGTTTCACCTCATCCTTGATGCGGAAAAACTTGCCTTCCCTGGTAAAGTAACGATCGATAATTTTGGGATCGGTCGTCCTGAGAGTAACTTCCTGATACACACCCTTACGCGCGGCATAGAGCACATTCTGGGAGATATCATTGGCGAGGATTTCCGCCCGCCATCCGGGATGCGACTTCATCGCCTCCAGCAGGATAATGCCTATCGTATAGGGCTCCTCGCCGGTGGAACATCCCGCCGACCAGATTTTTATCTTCTTGTTTCCGTTCCCCGCCTCCGCTTTCTGTTTCATAACCAGGGGCAGGACTTCATCGGAAAAGGCCTTCAGTTGCGGAGGATTTCTGAAAAAGGAGGTCTCGTTCGTCGTAACCACATTCATCAGGGCCTCGAATTCCTTCTGTGTGGAATCGTATTTGACCCTGTAGAAGTAGTCCTTATAACTGGCAATGCCGAGTTCACCCATGCGCTTGGAAATGCGGCTTTCGATAAGATACTTCTTATTCTCCGCAAACCATATGCCTGCCTTCTCATAGATGTAATCGCGGATTGCGATGAACTCATCATGCTGCAGTTTTGGCTGTGTTGTTGCTTCAGATAACATACATAACCCCCGGGAAGAGCGCCTGCCGCCGGGCTGACCGCTTTCCCATTCACTCCCTTTTGAATTTATGTTAAAGGGTTATCCCGCACTCCGGCCGTTTTGCGGCCCGATCTGGGATTTTTAAGTAACTGCTTTTCTTTTTGTCATTTTGGATCGTGCCGGACGACCTTCCGCCTCATCCTCTTCCCGAGACGAAAGAGATGACTCCCCTTTGATTGATTCCTCCAGCATCCTGACTTTCTCCTTGAGCAGGGATATTTCCCTGCGAAAATCGTATTCCTTAATAGCTGCGGTAACGATATCCTTAAGTTCATTCAAGCGGAAGGGTTTGACTATATAATCGAATGCACCGGCTCTTAAAGCGTCGATGGAGGATTCCACCGTGGGATAGCCGGTCATCAGAACCACGACGATATCAGAATCCATATCACGGATCTGGCGCAGGGTCTGCAGGCCGTCCAGTCCGGTCATCTTGAGATCGATCAGAGCCACGTTATAGCGGTTTTCATTTACCATTTCCAGGGCCGCCTCGCCCGACTCCGCCACATCGACAGTAAACTTGAGCTTGGTGAAGTACTCATCCAAAAGTTCCCTCACGAAAAGCTCATCATCAACAACCAATACTTTTTCGGTTGACATAAATTCTCCTATTGCACTACTGGGGCATTCTCTTCCAATACCGCCTCGATACATTCGAAGAGACGGTTAATGTTGAATGGTTTCACGATGTAATCGGCTACTCTAAGCCGCAGGGCCTCGACAGCCGATTCCAGCGAAGGAAATCCGGTCATGATAATAACCGGCGGTCCATTTTCCTTCGTATTAGCCCTCTTAAGCATTTCCAGCCCGTCCATATCGGGCATTTTGAGATCGGTCAAGACAAGATCGATCTCCTCGGCCCCCAGAATTTCAAGAGCCTTCGAGGCTGATTCAGCCAGTATGATATCGTAATTCCGTGAAGTGAAGAAATCATACAGCAAATCACGTATCAAAAGCTCGTCATCAACAACTAATATCCGCGGCATCAGACTCCCCTTTCCAGGGCGGCAAGCGCCTGGGATGCTGCCTCGGCAACATCCTGATTGGAATCATTGACTATATTTTTTAAGACCGCCAGGGATCTTTCATCCTTAAGGCCTGAGAGCGCCTTGGCAGCCGCTACACGGATTATATCATCTTCATCGGAGAGCAGATTCAGAATCCTGTCCGTTACGGAATGGTCTCCTATAGAGCCAATTACGTTTATAGCATGGAACCTGACCCATCTATCCTGGTCTTCCAGAAGCATGGCTATGGAGTTTAGGGCGTCGCGGCCTTCAAGACTGACCACAGCATCAACAGCCGACTTTCTAACCTGGGCGTTATCATCATTCAGGATTACCTTAAGCGGATCGACTGCACGTTTGTCGGCTATGCGTCCCAGGGATTCAACCGCCGAGCGCCTGACCTCCCATTCGGGATGATTCAGGGCGGTAATCAGCGGCTCTACCACTTCCTTTTCGCCGATCCATCCCAGGGCTGTGGCGGCCATTTTCTGGCGTTCTATCTCGGGATGATTCAAGTCATTGCGGAAATGATCGATAACCTGCTGGCCTCCTATCAGAACCAGCGCGCCCAGACAGGCCTCGCGCACGTCAATATACTGATCGTCAAGCCATTTCAGAAGCTTATCCACATCTCGGTCGTCCCCAACCCAGCCGATGGATTTGATTGCGGCGCTGCGCACATGGCCAACATCGTCTTCGGCCAAAGTGAAGAGCGCTTTGATGATATTGCGGTCGCCGATTTTGCCCAGCGTCCAGGCAACCTCTTCGCGCACCTCGGGACTGTCGTGATATACCAGCTTCATGACGTCATGCACGAAGCGGGAATTACCCGAAGCGGCTATGGTTTCCAGAAGATTGCAGATATACTCATCACTGCCGTTTAAAAGCGCCTGAGAAATTTTTTCGGTCGATGACACCGCACTGGATTTGAGTACATCCTTGGCCTTGTTCCTGACATCTTCATCCGGATCATCAAGGGCTTTGAGTATTTTATCAACGACCGAGGGACCCTCCCAGTGCTCGAGCTCTTCCAAAGCGAAAATCTTGTTTTCGCTGTTATCTCCTTCGATAACATTGAAAAGGCAATCCTGAAGCTGCTTTACAGGCAAGTCTTCCAGAATTGTACGGTCGGAATATTTTGCGATCTTTATGAGAGCGCCAATTATAGCCTCTTTTAAAGCATCATCGGCGCCCGGCAGAAGCTTTTTCAGAAAGGGCCCGGCTTGAGCATTCTGCATGTTCCCCATAGCATCGATTACCGAAAAGACCACCACCGGATCGTCGCTGTCGAGCGCTTTGACAAGAGCATCAAGAGCGGTTTGGTCTCCTATTTTACCGAGCGCCTCGGCCGCCTGCAGGCGGGCATCCTCGTTTTCATTCAAAATCTTAACCAGATCATTGACCGCTTCGGGACTGCCGAGCTGCCCCAGCGCCTCAGCGGCCGAGCAGACCACATTGGGATTCTCATCATCGAGGGCCTTTCTGACCGTATTAAGGGCAGCGGTGTCCCCGATCTGACCCAAAATATCGATTGCAAATTTACGGACATCCTTGTCGGGATCGGAAGCCTTTTCAACCATCGGATCGATACTGCATGAGCCAAGCTTGGCAATGGTTTCCGCAGCAAGATTTCGGATCGAGATATCCTCGTGCCCCAAAAGATCACTCAGGAAAAGGGCTGTACGTTCACCACTGAGAGAAAGCAGGCCTTCGGCCGCCAGCTCGCGAATACCCTTATTGGGATCCTCAATGGCCGCAACGAGAGCGGCGCGTGAGGTATCGTTGTCATAATCACGAAGCTGCTGGCAGGCGGCTTCGCGCTGATCAAAATCCTCGCTGCTCAGCCATACAAGGAGTTCCTCCTGATGCGGATCGATCTTTTCCATAGTTAGCTCCTCAGCTTGTATGCGCTGCCTTTTTCTGTCCGAATGCCGCAAAGGCTTCTTTTTCGCCCGGGAAAATATCGAAAATGTGGGATAGCTGGGTTATCTCGAAAATCTCCTGAACGTAAGGCGCCAGAGAACAAAGCGCGATCCTGCCATTAGCTGTGCGCACTTCCTTGAGCGTCGATACGAGCGTTCCCAGTCCCGAACTATTGATAAAATCCACCTGTGCCATGTTGAGAAGGATATTGACCTTGCCCTGCTCCAAATGCTCTTTCACTTTTTCCTTGAGCTCGGATGAGCTGGTCAAATCCAGGCGTCCCTTGAGATGGAAAACATGGAATGCCTCTTCTGCTTTGACTGTGATCTCCATAACTAATCTCCTAAAAGGAATAGACCTTTTTATATTTTTTCTCGAAATTGGTTATCAATGTTAAGATGTTAAATCCCTTAGAATTAATATCATAATAAGCTTCGTCAACAAGCTCACGCATCAGAAGCAGCCCCCTTCCGCTAATTCCCTCCAGATCGACATGATCCGGTACGTTGTTTATATTCATATCTATCGGCAAAATTCCTTCATCCTCAATCAAAATTTTGAGTGATTTTTCACCGGGATAAAAGGTTAGCTTGATTTCGGTCTGCGGATCTTTTTGATTGCCGTGCTGAAAGGCATTGGTGAATCCTTCGGAAATCGCCACCAGGATCATATGGCGTTCCTTATCGGAAATCGGCAGTTCTTCCAAAATGCTTTCGCACACGGGGTAAAGCCATTTAATGCTTTCCATTCGGTTGGGAATGGAAATACTGATTCTTTCATTGGACGTATCTTTCATCATGTAATCCTGATTAATACGCTGGTCATATCATCGAACTGCCCCGGACCGGCATCCTTTGAAAAATCATCCACTTCCTTCTTCAATTCCTTCAAGAAACTGTTATCTTCCAATTTCATGTGGCGGTTGGTGAATTCCAGAAGCCCTTCCCTGCCGTACAGCTTCTCTTCCCGGTCCATGCTCTCTGTTATACCATCGGTAAAACAGAGTATCCGGTCTTCGGATTTGAGCTTGATCGTCTCGGCAGTATATCGCGCCTCGTCAAACTGCCCCAGGATCATGCCTCCCGCCCTGAGTTGGGAAATCTCCTGATTTTTCGGATTGAAATAAAGGGGCGGAAGATGCCCGGCATTGCAATAGGTAGCTTCCATTTCAGCCAGATCGACCAGGGCGATTACGAGGCTGATAAACATGTTGTCGGTACGCATGACATCCCGGCAAAGGGTCTGATTTATATTGTCCACTATGCGGGCGATATCTATGTTGCTTCTGACCTCATGGCGCACGACCGACCTCACGGCCGTCATCACCAGAGCGGCGGGCACACCTTTGTTGGAGACATCCCCTACAATCACAATAAATTTATCCTCGGAAATCGGGATGACATCATAATAGTCACCGCCCACCTGTCCGGCCGGATAATATATATGACTGATATTGGC
>WJIM01000424.1 GCA_014730285.1 Candidatus Zixiibacteriota bacterium | reverse complement strand
TGCAGATCATTATGCTGTGTGGGAATAATCAGCTCCAGATCGCTGTTGGGGAATGACGCCCGCACGCGCTTCATGATTAGCTCCCTGGAGATGAATTCGGGATGCCAGTGTACCGCAAGAATGCTATCCTGGGTGTAGTACACTTCGGCCGGAGTCACTATGCGCTTGATCTGATCCGGGCTGAGCTCTGTGCTGACCAGATTAAGATACGCCTGTTGATCGAACTCGGTGATTTCTTCAGTATTCAAATCAGGAGATGTTAACTCCCTGACATTTCTTTCAATGCGTTCAGTTTTCATGGTCTTCCTCTAAGGCTAAACTTACAAAAAACCCAATTCGCCGCTTTTTGTCAATATGGCTATTGTTAGGATTGTGTTAGGAAAAATCGCCGACATATTCTAATACTTAAATCCAGGATCAATATTAACATTGATTCCCGCCATCTTTCTAACCGAATCATATAATTTGTGTTCCGCATAATTCGGAGATTTGGGATTGGAAAATGTTTGTTTTATGCACATTTTGAAACTTCTTTATACAAACTGCATGGTCATTAAAAATACATGCAGTATAATGATTTAACTATCCCCGTTTACCCCAAAAGAGAGCTGGTTTTTTACCGATAATTTAGTTGGAAGGTTTCAATCTGAAACCTCGTCGCAGAAAATCCCGACCGGGGCTTCAAAGCCGCGGTGATTTATAAGAAATGAGGTGATGCTTATGTTTAAGCTTGCCAATATTATCCTGGTTTTTGCCCTGATCCTGCTGTTTGCAGCCGGATGCTCGGAGCAAAATAACCCGACCGGATCGACTGCTCCTGCAAAAAAAGAGGGCGTACCCTCTGAAAGCGTGGTAATACCATCAGATGCCAGTCTCGATTCGGCCAAAATCTTTCTGACGGTTTCAATGACAAGCAGTGAGGCGGTTAGCATCCATCGCATAACTGCTGACTGGAATGAGATGGAGGTGACCTGGAACAGCTTCAACGGCAGTTATGATAATAACTCCGAAGCATCGTTCACACCGGAATCATACGGCCAGATCGGTGTGGACATCACGCCGTTGGCAGAAGCCTGGTTTTATGGCTCGGCGGTGAATTATGGCATCGTGCTCAGGAAGGAAGCCTCGGTCTCGCAATATCGTAGCTGCGAATATGGGGAGCTTTCCGCACGTCCCAGACTGGAGCTTTATACCTCAACCCAATCGGGAGCGGAAACTTTCGTAATACAGGAAACCGGTGCGGGCGAGGTTGTGGACGCCTTTATCGGCGGCAATTTCCCCACCGGAAATAACGGCGCCGCGCCCATGCTGATGGTGGGCAACTCATTCGGCTTTGAACAGCAGTCCTTAATCAGATTCAACTTTGCAGTCGAGGAGGCCCAGGAGGAACTCGCCGCCATAGGAGACAGGGTCTGGGAAGACCTTGATTCCGACGGCATTCAGGATGCTGGTGAGCCGGGCATCGCGGATGTCCGGATCGATTTGTACGGCTGCGATGGGAACATGATCGAGGGGGCGTTGACAGACGCCGAAGGCTATTATCTCTTCGACAGCCTCAGCCTCGGGGAATACTATCTGGTCTTCCATGCTCCGGGCGATTATCTTATCAGCCTTCCGGATCAGGGAAGCGATGACGCCGACAGCGATGCCGAGCCTTCCACAGGCGAAACGGTGTGCTTTATTCTGGACTCCGCAGGCAGTTTCACCGGCTGGGATGCGGGCTTTTATCTGCCTGCAATTGACGTTGATAACGGCTGTACACATGGAATGCATTACTGGAAGAGGCAGTGCCATTTCCGCCGGGCCCGTCTGAATAGCAGTGAAATCGACAGCTATCTTCCCCTTTGGCTCGGGACCGAGGGTGGCCGCAGGAGCATTGACGTTAATGATTCTCGTGACGCGCGAAAAATATTTTTCCTGGCATTATTCTGGAGGTCATCGAATGGAATTATCAGGCTCTATCCGCAGCTTCTGGCTGCCAAGCTTAATATAGCGGCCGGGGCGGATGACGAAGCCGTTGCCGATGCAATCCTGGAAGCAGATCAATTTCTGGCGGAGCATGGATTTCTGTCCTGGTATAGATTGAGCCGGGATGAAAGAAAGCAGTTGATTATATGGAGAAACCTGTTCAGGTCGTTTAATAACGGTAAAATCGGGCCGGGCTCATGTGCTGAAGATCAGGGCGGAATTGATATTGAAATTGGAAGCAACCGCTGATCAGGTTTAAGAGAAGACAGGACCCTTTATAGAAAGGCGGAGACAATGTGTCTCCGCCTTAAATCTCGCTAAGAAGCGTAATTAATTCATCACACATTCACACGGTCAAGTACCTTACGTACAGAAACGGCCAAACCTCTCATCGTCAAAGGCTTTTGCAGGAAACTGCCGGCTCCCATTTCAAGGGCTCTTTTGATTTTTTCGCTATCGCCGTATCCGGAGACGATTATTGCTTTCTGGTTGGGATTTTTGTCTATTATTCCGGCAAACAATTCGGAGCCGTCAATATCATCAGGCATTATCAGATCGATTATCACCAGATCGAAGCTATTCTGTTTCAAAAGCTGAAAAGTTTCTTGACTGTTAATGGCAGTATACACTTTGTAACCAAGCTTTTCGAGAATTCGCCTGCTAACATCAAGCTGAATTGTGTCATCATCAACCACAAGAATTCTCTCATTTCCGCCCGCTACGGGCTCCTCATAATTCAATGTAGAATTCTCGCTTTTTATCGGGAAATAGAGATAAAATGTAGTACCTTCATTTTCGGCGCTGTCGATGTCGATATAAGCCTGGTGATCCTCCATTACGGAATGTACTACGCTCAGCCCCAGGCCGGAGCCTCTTTTGCCATCCGTGATTTTCGTTGTGAAAAACGGATCGAATATCCTGTTCCTGATGTTTTCGGGTATGCCTGGGCCGTTATCGGAGATGCTCAGGCAGACATAATTGCCGGACGGAATCTTATTGAGACGGCCTGTTTTGCCGGAGACTTTGCAATTCCTTGCCGTAATAGTAATTTCACCCCGACCATCAATAGCATCGCAGGCATTGACAATAATATTCATGATCGCCCTGAAAATCTGGGTTTGGCCGCCTCGAGTCTTCTTGAGATCAGGGGCAAATTCTTTTCTGATTTTGATTTCCCCGGGCAGAGGCTCAATACTGTCTATGACGTCGGTCACGATCTTTCTAATATCCAAAGTATGAATATTGTAATATCCACGACGTCCGAGAGTGAGAAGCTGCTGGTTGATTTCAGCTATTCTCTCAACTGCAATGTCGATATCTTCGGTATACTGACAGGCAGGATGATTGCTATCGAGCTCCTGTCGGATCAATTCGGGATAGGACCGCAAAGGCGCCAGCAGATTGTTGAAATCGTGTGCAACTTGGCCCGCAATTCTTCCCGCGGTTTCAAGGCGCTGTGCCCTTGCGGCAAATTCCTGCAAACGCTTGGTCTCGGTGATATCACGGAAAACGATCACCACACCTATAATCCTGAATTCCCGGTCACGGATCGGTGCGCCGCTTAAAGCGATAAGTCTTTCAGAACCGTCCTTTGTAATCAGGATTGTCTGGTTGCCAAGCGCAATTATCACTTTTTCCAGAAGCACTTTCTCGACAATATTATCAGCGGGCTTCCGGCTCTTTTCGTCAATTATCGTAAATATTTTTTGGAAAGGCGTATTTAATGCTTCCTCTTCCGTCCATCCGATGATTTTTTCAGCCATCCGATTTAGCAGAGTTATCTTTCCGGCCTTGTCGGTAGTGATAACTCCGTCTCCGATTGAGCGTAATGTTATGGCCAGTCTTTCACGCTCAGCGGCCAGAGATTCCTCAGCATTTTTGGCGTCGGTGATATCAATCCAGGAAACATACATTTTGGACCAGTCTTCTTCATGACCGGGCGCCAGTGAAACCCGAAAGGAAATATGCTTTTTCTCTCCGTCAAAAGTATTAACGACAGTCTCAGAGGAATGAGAGTATCGTCCCTCCTGGAATTTCATGGAGACATCAACAAATGCCTGATAGGACTCATTGGTGAAGAAATTATTTAAATCGTAACATCTTTCTTTTGCACCTTCGGCTTTGAGGAATTTGACTGTTGCCTTATTGATGTCGATTATTTTTGCGCGAGAGACAACATCTGCGAATTCCATCGCATTAGCTCTGAGATATTTGGGAATGTCCTTTATACCTTCAGCTGTTATTTCGTCAATTATCTTTTTGACCTCGGACATATCAATTTCCCAGAGTGAAATAGGGGAGTCCTCGAATAGCATTCTATAATGCGATTCACGTTCCAGTGTCAATTTCTCGAGGCGTTTTCTTTCGGTTATATCCCTGATTGAAGCCCACATGCCTTCCGGCTCATCCTCTTCGTTTTTGATAAGGAATGTTCTCAATTCAATAGGAATTCCATTGCCATATTTATCTCTGTATTCCTTTTCATAAAGATCGGAATAGCCGCGTTTGAGAACCTGATTTTCGATTATGTCTTTTTCTGTCTTATGCCATTCCGGAGGTGTAATATCTTCGTAGGTGAGAGAATATATATCATTGTCATTTTTATATCCGAGCAGTGCTTTGAAAGCGGGATTGAATTCCATAATCCTGCCCTGTAAATCCACCGCGGCTGAAGCATCTGGCAGATTCTCATACATTTCTCGATACTTCTTTTCCGATAATCTCAGTCTTTCCTCGATTTCTTTGCGTCTGCTTATATCCCTGATGCTTGATCGGTGCCCGATGCTGTTGCCGTTGGAGTCATAAATCGGCTGCCACGACACAGCAGCCCAGACAACTCTTCCGTCCCTTCTGCGAATGCGGAAGTCGAAATCATCTCCAGTAAGGCCTGATGTTGCCATACGGTAATAATTTTCTACTCTATCTCTGTCTTCCTCATAAATTATAGGTATCGGAAAATCTTCCATTTTTAAGCAATCCTCGACAGTATAACCGGTAATCCTCTCAACTGCCGGATTTACCCATAGTAAATTACCCTCGTTGTCGACCCAGTTCTCCCAGTCGTATGTATAATCCGCGATGGCGTGAAATCGCTCGCGGCTTTCCATCAAATCCTGTTCATGTCTCTTTTTTTCAGTTATGACTTCGGTAAAGACAATTGTACCGCCAACTTCACCGTTATCATCCAGCCAGGGACGAGCCTCCCATTTCAGCCAGTCGATTGATCCATCGGGATAAACAAACTTTTCTTCATCTCCCCCTTCAACATTCCCATGTAAGCAGCTCTTATGAATTGTCTTCCAGCGCTCCGGCAGATTTGGCATTACCTCATAGTGTGACATTCCGATTATGTCTTTATTCACTATCCTTGCATCTTTCAACCATCTCTTACTGGTTATAATATAGCGCATTTCGATATCGAACATGGCAACTGCAACCGGGGCATGCTCTATGAAAAGTCGCAGTTGTTCTTCGCGGCTGCGCAATTTTTTTTCAGCCTGAATCCGGTCAGAGATATCACGAAAAAAACCAAAATACCGGTTCTCATCCAGATAATTGGCGCTTACCTCCAGATGAATAATCGATCCATCCTTACCTCTGTGCTTTGTTTCAAAACGAATAAAACCTTCTTTTCCAATTGAATCGATACGCTCCAAGACATTAGATTTTGTTTCGCTAACATCCAGGTCAAGCACATTCATGCTTGTAAGTTCTTCGCGAGAATACCCGCTCATTTCGCAGTATCTATCATTGACCTCGAGAAGGTTTCCTTCCAAATCCATTATCCAAAAACCATCCATAGTAGATTCCAGAAGAGCCTTATAAAATGGATCTGTTTTGGTTTTGTCCAGCAGGTTTACGGACTTTTGTGGATCATGCGATCCTATCTCGTCCAGGTTGTTATTCATGACACTCACCGATTGATATTATAAGATCCTTAATAGCGGAAGAGCTCATTGATCTAGCCCCTTATAGTATTTGTGCTATAAAGCCGGTTTATTCAGCACTTATTTCCGTTATCTCTTACTAATTTCGTTCAAAACATTTCTCTCGGGCTTAAAGTTCCCCGGCCTTACCTCTATTAAAAAAAATGGTCCTCGACAAGCCATTGTTTTAATTCGGTGCGTTTCAACCAAAGGTTTCAGAGCCTTGCTTAATTTGTTAATCATTTCAACTCCCAATAAAAAGGGGAGAAGGAAAGGAAAAAATGGGGTAAAATTCCTTTCCTTCTCTTTTTGATCAAAGAACCCTGATCTTATTCTTCATCCGCCGCAGCCAGTCTGAATCTCTCAACTACATGTTTCAGGCCCTCGGCCTGGCGGTTAAGCTGCTCTGCTGCTGCGGCCGACTGCTCTGCGCCGCTGGCAGTCTGCCTGGTAATGGCTGAGACGCTTTCGATGTTTTTCGAAATCTGCTCTGCCGCCGCCGACTGCTCCTCGGATGCGGTTGCAATCTGCTGGATCATATCCATTACCTGCTGAGACATATTGACAATATCCGTAAGGCTGCTTCCGGCTTTATCTGTCAGTTCGCGGCCCTTGTCGACCTCTCCGATTCCGGTTTCCATCGATTCCACGGCCTCGGAGGTATCCTTCTGTATACCCTTGATCATTTCGGTGATCTCTCCGGTGGCCTTGCCGGTGCGCTCGGCCAGCTTCCTGACTTCATCGGCAACCACCGCGAAACCGCGGCCCTGCTCACCCGCACGGGCAGCTTCAATAGCTGCATTCAAGGCCAGAAGGTTTGTCTGATCGGCTATATCATCGATTACGCCGATAATCTCGCCAATCTCATCGGCCGACTTGGCCAGCTTGCCGATCGATTCGGAGGACTCCCGAACCACCGAGCTGATTCGCTGCATGCCGGTTATCGTGTCGGATACCAGAGTCCCGCCATTTGTGGCAGTTTCCGACGCGCCCTTTGAGGCATCCGAGGCCTCGCTGGCATTTTTTGATGACTCCAGAATAGTCGCAGTCATTTCCTCGACCGCCGTGGAAACCTGAGAAACCTGGTTTGACTGTTCCTGGGCGCCGCGCGACATTTCCTCGGATGAGGAGGCGATTTCGCCTGCAGCCGAGACAAGCTGGCTGGCATTGTCGTTTAATGTGCGCACTATCTCGGTCAGGTTGACTATCATTGTCTTAAATGAATTGCCCAACACATCCTGCTCGGATTTTGGTTCGATCCTGACATTTAAGTCATTGTCCGCGATCTTGGCCGCCGCTCCTGACAGTTCCTTCATATAATCGATAAGATTTCTGAAAGAGCTCGCCAGAACACCGATTTCATCTTTTGATTCATATTCTACCGTCTGTTGTACATCCCCAACCGATATCTTATCAGCAGTCTCGGCCATTTGTGAAACAGGTCTGGAGATGCCTCTGACTATAAAGGCCGCCAGGGCCGCTCCGGCCGCCAGCGCTATGACGGCGATGATGATTATCATGCCCACAGCCTGATTGTTCTGAGCCTCTAGCTGCGGGCCCAGCTCATCCTGCACGCTCTTGATGTCGAGCTTGACTTCCTCTATGAGAGAGGCCACTTCGGGGCCAATTTTATCGAGGGTATTGGTAACTATTTCATTTCTGCTGAAAATTATGTTCTCAACAGCTTCCATGCTCTCTTTGTATTTATCTTTGGATTGCTGCACCTGAACCAGTAACCGCCGTCTTTCGGAATTCTCAAGCTTCGCATCGAGCGTCTGGAGTTCTTCCTGCACCTCGGCCATCTCCTGTTTGGCACGATCTATAGAGGCCCTGGTGTTATCATCAAGGAATTTAATCACATACAATCGGGCCAAGAGCAGATTTCTCATGGCCAGAGCGGCATGATAAGCCGCCTCGGTATCATTATCCTGCTCCGCCGAGTTCAAAATCTTGGTAAGGTTCTTTTCAGTCTGAGGACCCTGCACGTTCAGAATGTCATTGACCTGCGTATCCCGTTGACCCTGGAGCGCAATCACTTCGTCAAAGGCCGAAGCATAATCTTTGATGTTTTCATGAACAACACCTATTTTGGCTGCCCGATCAGGATCCTGAATTTCCTTCTGAGCCTGTTCAAGAAAACCGGCCATTTTCTGAAAATAATCATTGTACTGATCGATATCATTCTGACTGCCGGTGATCAGAAAATCCTTAACATTCATTCGTACCATCAGCATATTTGCCTGGACTCTGCCGGAAAGATTAGTATCGCGCGCCATCTCGCGATATTCACCGAATCCGTCTTTGGCTCCCTTTAGAGCATTGTAGCCCACGCCGCCGACAATTAACAAGAGCACCAGCACTATGCCGAAGCCGACACCGATCTTTTTGCCGACCTTGAGATCCCTCCAACTCATAATCTTACCTCTCATGATTTTTTAATCCCCTTTTACAGGTTTGAGTTTATTGATATTATTTTATCTGCCGTTCTCAAAAAAAGCGCAAAAGGGGATGGGGCGATTGCGGGAGCGGCATCGCCCGATTTCTGAAACTGCATTGATTTTAAGATTTCCGTACTAAATATGCTTTTCATAACATCCCCTTGCACTATTTCTAAAACTTCCATCGGAAAGAATCCGAAGAACTTTATAGTATATATATTAAATTTAATAAATATGCTATACACTATAAGTCAATCCAACCATTTTTATTGTATTTTTAATCCACTGATTAACAATGAATAAAGTCGATTTTGTTCGAGGTGTTGGCTATTTCAGGAAATTAGCAGATTTACGGTGAATTTGGCGCCCCCCTCAGGTTTGGATTCGACTTCCAATCTGCCGCCGTGATCTTCGATGATGCCGTAGCTGATCGAAAGTCCCAGCCCGATTCCCCGTCCGATTTCCTTAGTAGTGAAGAATGGCAAAAATATTTTGTCTGCGATGTCTTCAGGAATGCCATAGCCGGTATCCTCAAATTCTACTTTAACGATTGAGTTTGCTACGGTAGTGCTGATGATGAGTTTTCCGCCCTCCGGCATAGCGTCAACGGCGTTCATAATTATATTCATGAAAACCTGCTGTAGCTGGCTGGGTGAGACGTGCAAGTGCGGCAAATCATTTGAGAATCTACGCACTAATTCGATGTTATTTCTGGCAAGCTGGGATGAGGTAAGCATCAAAACATCTTTTATTACATCATTGATGTTTTCATCAGAGCGGCCGGATTCACCCTGTCTCGAGAACATCAGAAGGCTTTGTACTATCTCCTTAATTCTTCTGGCTACATGCAGCATCTTCTCGGCTTTTTCGGAGTTGCAGGATTGGGGCATTTCGTTTAAGTCCTGGATCATGCCGTACAAGACTGCCAGGGGATTGTTGATTTCATGAGCCACGCCGGCCGCAAGCTGACCGATATTTTTAAGCCGGTCGGCGTGAATGATCTGTTTCTGGTTTTCTCGTTCTATCTGTCGGGCAAAATGAATTTCGGTGATATCCCTGATTATTCCAACAATATACCTGTTTCCGGTTGAGGGATCCTCAAACAGCGTCTTTTTGGTGGAAATTATTCTTTCTTCATCCTGCCAGGTGATTTTCTCTTCATTGACATCAGCATTACTTGAATTTAATACCTTTTCATCCTGCCGCCAGAATACATCCGACTGTTCCTTCGGAAAGAAGTCGTGATCAGTCTTTCCAATGAGCTCGCTGCACGGCCTCCCCATCAGCTCGCAGAACTTATTATTTAAAAATACCCATCGATGCTTTTCGTCTTTAACGAAAATCGGATCATCAATCTTGTTAATGATGTCGTTCAGGAATTTCCGTGACCGTGCGATCTGATTTTTATCATTCATAGACCAATACCCGGGATGCTATAAACTCTATTGTAGAAAGTAGTCATTTTGAACGGTATTTGTAAATAAAAAAATAGAGACTTTGCCCGGCTCGTTGATCCGGATAAAGTATCTCTTAGACACCCTTAAAGAAATACTCCATTTCCGAATTGAGAGCGGCGGCGATTCTGGATATGGTCGCAACCGAGGGGGTGGTCTGGGCATGTTCAACCTGGTAAATCAGGCTGGGAGACAGTCCGGTACGGTTGGCAAGCTGCCGCAGGCTCAGCTTTTTCTCCATGCGCAAATCATGAACCCGTTGTGCGATCAGGTGTGTCGCTTTTTGATTGAGGTCGGTTACCAGTCCGTATTCCTTTATTGCACCTTTGATTGTTTCCAGCAGGGTTTCTTTTTCAAAAGGCTTGGTTAAAAAATCGAAGCAATCATGCTTGAATGTTTCCCGGGCGCGTTCGAAGGTAGGGTATCCCGAAAGCATGATTACGCACAAATCATCATCTTCTTTCTTGATATTTTGAAGCAGCTCAATGCCGTCGACCTTGGGCATCACGATATCCAGAATAACAATCTGATAACTATTGCCCTTTATTGTGGAAACAGCTTTCTGAGAATCCGTTATAAAGTCCACATCGAAATTTTGCTCTTCCAGAAACTGCTTCAAATACTGGCAAACATCCTCATCATCATCAATAATAAGGATGCCCACTTTCCGTTTAGTCGTATCTCTTATCATCTGTTTTGTGCCCCATATGTAATCAACAAAATTAATTGCGGTTTCTTAATCCTATATAAAATTGCGATTGTTTAGTCATAATGTCAAGAAAATATAAAAAATTTTGGGTACAGCCGTGTAAGGGCAGTGGACTCAGCCTGTCAATGATTAAGAATATAATCGACAAGCACGGCGGTAAGATAAGGCTTGAAAGCATCCCGCGAGAATAAACAAAGTTTATTCTTGAAATCCCGGCTGACCGATGTATATTAATCCCGGAACCTTTACGAAATAGTCTTACGAATCTTTTCTGTAAGTATAGTATATATGAGCTTGCCCGATCAGAACCAGGGGGGAGAAAATATC